>JBFMDH010000014.1 GCA_040754075.1 Acidobacteriota bacterium | reverse complement strand
GGTCAATTGGTGTATCATAGATGGCATCAGGGATGTCCTCCGTAATTGAATTTGGCAAAATGATTTTATCAACTACGGTTCAAAACATCCCTTTCAACTTTTTCAACTCAATACTCAGGTTAAGTAAAGGAGGTCAGTAGCCGGTGGTTGGTAGACGGTAGCCGGTAGTCGGTTAAAAAATTATGATGATTAAAATAGTTCGTAAAAATTCTTTTCATCATACCAACCACCGACCACTGACTACCGGCTACTGACTATGGACTAATCGGAGAGAAAGAGAATGGCAAAACAGAGAATTTATAAAGAGGTTGTGATTATCGGTTCGGGTCCTGCGGGACTCACTGCCGCAATTTATAGTGGACGCGCGAATTTAAACCCCTTGGTTATCGAGGGACCGCAACCCGGCGGGCAACTGATGATTACCACGGATGTTGAAAATTATCCGGGCTTTGCAAAAGGCATTATGGGTCCAGCCTTGATGCAGGAATTTCGCGACCAGGCGGCGCGCTTTGGCACAGCCTTTTTAACCACCTGGGTCAACGAAGTAGAGTTGAGCAAACGCCCGTTCATCTTGAATACGGACGACCAGGTTATCGAAGCTGAAACCTTGATTATCGCTTCCGGCGCATCGGCGAAATGGTTGGGCATACCCGGCGAAGCGCCCGTCCCGCATGGACTCGGTGGCGCAGGCGTATCGGCTTGTGCAACCTGTGACGGCTTTTTCTTTCGCGGAAAACCTTTGGTGGTCGTCGGCGGCGGCGATACGGCAATGGAAGAAGCGACGTTTTTAACCAAGTTCGCCACCAAAGTGACGGTCGTTCATCGCCGCGATGCTTTGCGCGCGTCAAAAATCATGCAGGAGAAAGCTTTTGCTAACGAGAAAATCGAGTTCCTCTGGGATACGGCTGTCGAAGAGATTCTCGGCACCCCGCAAAGCGGCGTCTCCGGTGTGCGCATCAAAAATTTGAAGACCGGCGCAGAGAGCATTTTTCCCTGCGAAGGCGTTTTCATCGCCATCGGGCATCAACCCAACACACAGATTTTCAAAGGCTGGCTGGAGATGGACGAGGTCGGTTATATCAAAACTCAGGGGCGCACCACGGCGACCAATATTGCCGGCGTGTTTGCCTGTGGTGATGCGCAGGACGCTTACTATCGTCAGGCGATTACTGCAGCCGGGACGGGTTGCATGGCGGCGATTGATGCTGAGCGCTTCCTGGATTTTCTGCCCGTCGAAGAGAAAGCCCGCATCCACAATGCAATGGAAATCGCCGAATCCGGCGCGTAGCGGAACCGGGTGTGACTTGATGCTAAAAAATTAGCAGGAAGGTTAAGCTTATGGCATCGAATCCGAAACCCTTTATCACGCCTGAAGAGTATCTCGAACTCGAAAGCCGAGCCGAGCACAAGAGCGAGTATTATCAAGGCGAGATATTTGTGATGGCTGGGGCAAGCCCGCGTCACAACCTATTAACCGCTAATATTGTCGGAGAACTTCGAGCGAAACTGAAAGGCAAACCCTGTGCGGTGGTTTCTGCGGATTTGCTCGTAAGAACCGCGAAGACCGGATTGCACACCTATCCCGATGTCGTTGTGGTTTGCGGCAAGCCTGCCCTGGATGAAAAAGAGAAACGCCTTCTGCTCAACCCCACGGTGATTGTCGAAGTGCTTTCCAAATCAACCAAAGATTACGATAGAGGCGGAAAATTTGAAGCCTACCGTGAAATCGAATCGTTCAGCGAATATGTTCTGGTTGCCCAAGACCGCTTTCACGTCGAGCATTTTGCCAGACAAGCGGATGGCAGTTGGTTGATGCGGGAAACCGATAACCTGGAATCCAAAATCAAACTTTCGACGCTGGATTGCGAACTCGAACTCAACGAGATTTATTACAACTTCGATTTTTTTGCAGGTGAAGAATGAGCGCCACAACGACTCATCGTCAAGACGCAGAAGCGGCTACAGGAGCCGGTTTTACGGCTAAGTCGCAAATTCTGGCATTCGTCGAGTTTTTGCTTTTAGGCGGTTGGCTCGGCGCTATGTGCTTTTTCAGTTTCGCGGTTGCGCCAAGCGCCTTTGCGGTTTTGCCTTCGCGTCATCTCGCAGGACAGATGGTTGCCAGCACCATTACTAAAGTTGAATGGCTGGGGCTGATCATCGGCTTTCTGTTGTTGCTTATGCAGTTTTTGAAAACCCGGAAAAGCAAACTCAATATCGCGTTGCTTGCCGGAATGCTTGCGGCTACTGCAGGCTTGCGGTTCTGGGTGTCGCCGACCATGAATAAACTCCGCGACAAGATGGGCGGCATTATTGATGAAGTCTCGCCGACCGACCCGTTGCGCGTTCAGTTCAATGATTTGCATCAATACTCCGTGACCCTGATGAGCCTTGCGATTTTATGCGGACTGGCGCTCATGTTTTTCACCGTGCGGTCATGGTTTAGACAAGTGACCAGGTAAAGAACCGCCAGGACGCCAGAATCGCCGGGAATATTAAAAAGATTTTATGAATCATTTGGCGATTTCGGCGTCCTGGCAGTTGGTTCACAAAACTGATAACCAACATCGCATGAATTCATCCGCCACCTCATCAACTGTTCACCCCGTCACCGCTTCATCTACGAACTGCCCGCTCTGTTTTGAAGCGATTGATGTAGACCAACCGCTCGCTCGACTTTCAAGTGAATGGCGCGAGGTACTTGAGGTTCGCGAACGCTGGCGCGACGTTGCGGAGGGATTTCATAAATTACAAACTTTTGAAGCCGTAGCCGAGGCGCTGTCGCTCGCACCTGAACTCGTTGAAAAGATTTTACAATTCCTCTGTCTGGAAATCTGCGGTTGTCGCAGAGTCATCTGCCCCGCTTGCCTTGACGATTACCGCAACGCGCTTTAATCTGCACGCACCATGCAAACAATCGAAAATCGAGACACCGCGACCGAAAGCCGCCCTTCGCTGATTCGCGCCCTCGGACTGCTGAGCGCCATCGCTGTGGTCGTCGGCTCAACCATCGGTTCGGGAATTTTCCGCTCACCTGCGGGTATCGCGGCGCGTGTTCCTGACCAGAGTTTATATCTCTGGCTGTGGACTATCGGCGGCGCGTTTACCTTGTGCGGCGCACTCACCTATGCCGAACTCGCCAGCGCCTTCCCGCATACCGGCGGCGTTTATGTTTACCTGCGCGAAGGTTTCGGCAAACTCGCGGCGTTTTTATTCGGCTGGTCGCAACTCATCATCATTCGCGCTTCGGCGCTTGGCGCACTTGCTGTCGTGGTCGCGGAATATTTTCTCAGGCTTCTCGGACAGGCGATTACTGTTGAGGTAAATGGTGTCGCTGAAACCGCGCCCGCGGTTCGCTATATTGCTGCTGGGGTGATTATCATCGCGACGATTTTGAATGTCGTCGGCGTGCGTTTCGGAGCGTTGGTGCAGAATTTCACCACGGTTGCGAAATACGGCGCGCTTGCCGCTCTGGTGCTCGCGGCATTTTTAATCGGCGCGCGACACCCTGTACCGGAAACCATCGAAGCGATTCCCGCTGCAACCGGCAATATTTCTTTCGCTTTGATTGGCAGCGCCTTCATTTCGATTTTATGGGTTTATGACGGATGGGCTGATGTGACTTATGTGAGCGGCGAAGTCAAACGCCCGGAACGCAATCTGCCGCTTGCCATCATTATCGGCACGCTGGCGGTGATTGCGATTTATATGCTGGCGAATTTCGCCTATTTTCATCTGCTCGACATTCGCCAGGTCGCCGGCTCGCGACTGGTTGCCGCCGACACTGCTTCGATGATTATCGGTCAAGCCGGGGTGACCTTGATTTCGATTGCCGTAATGATTTCGGCATTCGGAACCTTGAACGGCTCGGTACTTACGGGTCCGCGCACCATTTTTGCGATGGCAGATGATAAATTGTTTTTCAAACAACTGGCAGCCGTTCACCCGCGATTCAAAACGCCGCATATCTCTATCATTTTACTTTCGGGATTGGCGGTGCTGTACGTGCTGCTAATCGGCAATTTTCAACAACTCTCGGATATTTTTGTGTTGGGGGTGTGGCCGTTTTATGTCGGCGGGGTGGCTGCCGTGTATCCGTTGCGTAAGAAATTGCCTGACATTGCGCGCCCTTATAAAACGCTGGGTTATCCATTGACGCCCGCGCTGTTCATTATTGCGGTAATGTTTTTGTTGGGTAATGCGGTGCTTGACGATTTGAAATATTACGGTCTGGTTTCGAGCGCCGAAAAATTAGAATCGCCGAGCGGCGCATTGATTGTGTTCGGATTGATTTTACTGGGCGTGCCGGTCTTTTATTTGTGGCAGAAATTTAATGTGAAAGATGCAGTTGCTGTGAATGAATGATGCTGTGATAAGGGCTGAGGGACGCGGCAGAATTCGAGGGCTTGCTATAACCCATAAGCCTTGAACTTTTATCCTAAGCGGTATGCGTGATATTCTCTTGCCGAAATCTATTGAGCAAAACCTTATGAATGTTGGCGCAGAATGGATAGTTGATGCGTTTGGATGTTCATCTGCATCCTTGAGCGATTTGCCGACTTTGCAATCGGTGTGCGAACGTATCATCACAGAACTGGATTTACACGTTGTCGGAAAACCGCTCTGGCAACAGTTTCCCGCGCCGGGTGGCATCACGGGATTGTTCCTGCTCACCGAATCGCACCTTGCTTGTCACACTTATCCTGAATCTGGTATGGCGACCTTTAATCTGTATTGTTGCAAAGTGCGACCCGATTGGCGCTGGCAGGAGCGTTTGTCAGAAATGCTCGACGCCAAACGTGTAACCGTGCGGTTCGTCGAACGCGGCGCAGTTGAAGAAGAAGAGGGAAAAGAGAGAAGGGGAGAAAGGGAGAAGGGGAGAAAGGGAGAAGGGGAGATGGAGAAAGTTACAGCCTCGAAAATTCAGTTTCATCCTTAAAAGTATTATGCAAAGGGCAAACTTGAGAAAGCGAAGCCGCTGACGGAATGACTACAGAAAAATGTTTTTCGAGGATGAATCAAATTTTATAACGGTTTCTCTTATTACCACTCGCTATTTGGGGCACATAGATATAGCTGAGAGATTTTTTGCCTTGCTCTCACGCTATGGCGATATCTATGTACCGGAGAAATGGGGAACAGAAGAAAGAACCCGCAAGATTTTTTCGTTAACGGATACTTCAGAGATATTAAATGAGTGGGTTATCTCTAAGAACAAATTTAAATATCTAGTCTTCCGAAGGAAATATCCAGTGGAAGTTCAAATGTGTATAAGGATTGAACATTTCGCTCGAGCTACATTTAATGGGTTTGATGCATATATTCGCGATAAATATATAGATTCAGAGGACAAGGTAAACACACTACTAAATTTCATTGAAGAGCTTTGCTCGGTATTTACAATCGACTATGGATACATATCCCATATAAAGCAAAAGAGACGACAATCTTTTGTCTTAACTCCAGCGGAAAGACTAGCTGGAATTTATTGGGTGAACCTTTTTGGAAAACCATATATTGATTTTTTTGGACGGGGAAAATTGCTCAATTCGCCCTGTTATGAGGTGCGTGAGATTAAAGAAGGCTTAATTATATTGAAAACTGCTCGCACCCCACTTTCTCCTGAGATTTTGGATGATGATAGCGTCGCTATTCATTTGAAGAGTTATTTAAACAATAATGCTTTTGCGGGTCCCAATTTCCCTGATCAACCATGTGAGGTTCCTGAATTTGACTTTAGTGAAGTACGTTGGGCAGAAGATACGATTGCAAATGAGTCTATTGAGGATAAATCCGTTTGGCTTAAACAGGAGCTTATAGCCAAAGGGTATAAATTAATTAGCCAAGAAAATAACAAACTCATCTTTAAAGGCAACGAGAATTTTATTCATCTGGATTTAAACTCAGGGCAGGTCACTTTAAATATGTCGGGGGTATCAGATTGATTGTGTGCACGAGTTTTGGGTGCAAATTTTGTGTGAGCGGTCGAGTTGAATAGGTCAGCAAACTCTAAGCAAAGGGATTCAAGGCTTCTGTTTTCCCATTTACGTTTATAAGTGAGGTGAATGAAAGTTGGCATTTGAAGCGTCATGTCCATCGTGCGGCGGTACGGTAGCTTTCAAAACCAATTCGGCAATCGTGGTGGTGTGCGACTATTGCAATTCGGTCATCGCGCGCGGCGATAAAAATTTGCAAAACCTCGGCAAAGTCGCCGACCTTGCCGATACCGGCTCGCCTTTAGACATCGGACTCACAGGCGTCTATCAAGGCGTGCCGTTTCAACTCACGGGACGCGCGCAACTCGGACACGAAGCCGGTGGCGTGTGGGATGAGTGGTACGCTTTTTTTGCCGACGGGCGTTGGGGTTGGCTTGCCGAAGCGCAGGGCAAATTCTATATGACCTTTCAACGCCCGATTGACCCGCGCGCCATTCCGCCTTTTGAAATGTTGCAACTCGGTCATCCGGTTCCTACATTGCCAAGCCCTGTGCCGCTTGTCGTCGGTGAAAAAGGCGTCGCCACCATGCTTGGCGCAAAAGGCGAAATTCCTTACCAACTGATTCCCGGCGAACGTTATTATTTCGCAGACCTGTCGGGCGCGCGCGGTGAATTTGCGACCCTCGATTACAGCGAAATTCCTGCCCTGTTTTTTGTCGGGCGTGAAGTGCCTTATGAACAACTCGGTTTTCCCGTAACCGCGCGCGCTCCTGAACGCGAAGCCCAACGGGTCGCCGCGAAAAAATTGAACTGCCCGCAATGCGGCGGGCCGCTTGAATGTCGCGCGCCGGACATCACCGAACGCATTGCCTGCCCGAATTGCGGTTCACTACTTGATGTCAAAGATTGGAAATTTGAATATTTCAAAGCTCTCAAACCGGGGCGCGTGGTGCCCATCATTCCCATGGGCGCGGCTGGCAATTTAAGCGGCGCGCAGTTTACGGTCATTGGCTTTCTGCAACGCAGCGTCACCTTTGACAAAAAATATTATTGGGAAGAATACCTGCTCTACAATCCGCAGGTCGGTTATCGTTGGCTGGTGAGAAGCGATGAGCACTGGAATTTCGTTCAACCGGTGCCGCTTGGCGACATCCTGGATAGCGGGCGCAATGTGCGATTCGGCAATAAAAATTTTCGCATCTATCAGGATACGCCGGCGACCGTTGAATACATCGTCGGTGAATTTTATTGGAAAGTCACTTACGGCGAAAAAGTTCAAGCCGCCGATTTCATCGCGCCGCCGCTGATGCTGTCGCGGGAAATTTCTGTGAACCCTTCGCAAAAAGGCGCGATGACCGGTGAAGTCAACTGGTCGCTGGGCACTTACCTCAATCGCCAGGATGTCGAAAAAGCCTTTGGCATTTCGGGGCTTCCCAAACCTTCGACGATTGCGCCCAATCAACCGTTCCCGCATAAAAAAGTTTATAAATACTGGGGCATTTTTCTGCTGCTGATTCTGATTTTACTGATAGGCTTTGCGATTGCGATGCCGTCGCGCCAGGTTTTTGAACAATCCTTCGCGCTTGAGCCGATAAAAAGCCTCGAAGATTCACAGGTGCGATTCACCGAACCGTTTGCGCTCAAGGGCGGACAAAATGTCCGGGTGTCGGCTTTTTCGGATGTTGCCAATACCTGGGTCGATATTCAAGGCGACATCATCAACAACGACACCAACGAGAGTCAGGATTTTTCCCTGCCTGTGGAATATTATTCCGGCGTTGATGATGGCGAGGCGTGGAGCGAAGGCAATAAAAATGTGAACACCTATCTTTCGGCAATGCCTGCCGGAAATTATGTGCTGGGGTTGGATGTGCGTTGGGAAAAATTTCAACAACCGGTGACGATTACCGTCAAAGTCGAACAGAATGTGTTTAACGGTGGCTTTTTCATTATGGCGGGATTTCTGCTTTCGATTATTCCGGTGATTGTGATGATCAGGCATTTCAGTTTTTCATCCAGGCGCTGGAAAGATAGTGATTTCAGCCCCTATCAATCGTCTTCATAAAAAATAATAAGGAGACCTTGCAGCATATGAGTGAATTGACCCCGGCGCGAATTATGGAAGTTGCGATGGGCTTCTGGCCTGCGAAAGTCTTGCTTTCAGCAATCGAGTTAGGGTTGTTTACCACGCTGGCGGAAAAACCCATGACCGGAGAAGATTTGGCTGAGGCGTTGCAATTACATCCGCGCGCCAATCCGGATTTTTTTGATGCGCTGGTAGCGTTGAAATTTTTACAGCGCGATGGCGACGGCGCGACGGCGCTTTATAAAAATACCGATGAAACCGCACGGTTTCTCAATCGTAAAAGCCCAGCCTTTATGGGGGGCTTTCTTGAGATGGCAAATGAACGACTTTACCGGTTCTGGGGCGACCTCACCGAAGCTTTGAAGACCGGGCAACCGCAAAATGAGATTAAACACACGGGCGCCGGTGTGTTTGAAACTCTCTACAGTGACCCGCATCGCCTTGAACTGTTCATTGATGCGATGGCGGGAATCTCCGGCGGGAATTTTCAGGCGTTTGCCGAAAAGTTTGATTTCTCGCCTTACCAAACGCTTTGTGATATTGGCGGGTCGAGCGGACAGCTATCTATGATAGCTGCCGCGCGTCACCCGCATCTGCAATGCATCACGGTTGACCTGCCAGTCGTCACGGAAATTGCTAAACGCCGAATTGCTGCGGCTGGCTTTGCCGACCGCATCACTGCCGTGTCCGTCGATATTTTCAGCGAACCGCTGCCGAGGGCTGATGTCATCACCATGGGAATGATTTTGCATGACTGGAATCTCGAAAAAAAGCTGCAACTCATTCAAGCCGCCTATGACGCGCTGCCTGAAGGCGGGGCATTTGTGGTGATTGAAAACCTCATTGATGATGCGCGGCGGGAAAATGTTTTCGGACTGTTGATGTCGCTCAATATGTTGATTGAATTCGGCGAGGCTTTTGATTTTACCGGTGAAGATTTTTCCCGCTGGTGCAAAAGCCTAGGTTTCAGCCGAACCGAAGTTATTCCGCTTGCCGGCCCGGCAAGCGCCGGTGTGGCTTATAAGTAAAAAGTGGCTAAGCCTGACTTGAATCATTCAAATCAGGCTTGGCAAGGTGGAGATGTGTCATGCTCGGTAAATTTTATTTGTGGAGTGGTGTGCTCATACTTGGCGCGATAATTTTTATGACCGCCACGGGTAGAGAATTTGGTGGCAGTCGCCGGCAACTCAGCGAAGAAGAACGTCGCAATCCTGATCGCTATCGCTCGTATCATATCTTTCATTCGGGATACCGTTCCGGAAAATGAGGAGGAAGAATGGTTTTAGAAAATATCACAGGTTCGCTCACATCAATCGTTGCTGCAAATCAGTTCGCAATGCTCATACCGATGAGTCAATTGACCGAATTCATCGTTTCCAGTCTGGTGTTTGCTGCCATCGGATTGGTAGTGTTTGCCCTTGCCTTCTGGATTATCGTCAAGATGTCGCCGTTTTCAGTGCGTAAAGAAATCGAAGAAGACCACAACACGGCGCTATCAATCGTTATCGCCTCAGTCATCATCGGCATCGCACTGATTATCTCAGCCGCCATACACGGCTAAACCAGTAGGCAATAGGCAGCGGGCAGTAGGCAGTTAAAATGATTGTGCCTTTAAAAGTTTTTGCGTATCTCAGCGCAACGGGTCATCCCGACTGGATTATTTTCAGCATATCGATTTCTATATCAAGATGCTTGCCACTTTAACGAACAACTGCCTGCTGTCTGCTGCCTACTGCCTACTGATTATGAATCGCACGCCCATCATTTTTCTCAATGTCCTCGTCATTGCCACCTGTGGACTCATCTATGAATTACTGGCGGGAACGCTCGCCAGCTATGTCCTCGGTGATTCGGTTACGCAATTCTCCTTAATCATCGGCATTTACCTGTCGGCGCTCGGCGTCGGCGCGTGGGTCTCAGGGTTTATTGATAAAGAACTGGCGCGCAAATTTGTCGAAGTGGAAATCGCTGTGGCTCTGCTTGGCGGATTTTCCGCGCCGTTGTTGTTTTTGAGTTTTGCGCGGCTCAGTTATTTTCAAGTCGTCCTGTATTCGGTGGTGTTTGCCGTTGGCGTTCTGGTGGGACTCGAATTGCCGCTGCTGATGCGCATTCTCAAAGATGTGCTCGATTTCAAAGAACTGGTGGCGCGCGTCTTGACCTTCGATTATATCGGCGCGCTGATTGCTTCACTCCTGTTTCCGCTTTTTTTAGTTCCGCGCCTGGGACTGGTGCGCACGTCACTGTTGTTTGGCATGCTCAATGCCGTGGTCGGTTTGTGGGCAACCTGGTTACTTGAACCGTTGATGAAACGCGGCGTATTTTTCCTGCGGGTTCGCGCCGGAATAATCATTGTGCTGTTAATCATTGGGTTCATTAAAGCCAACTCGCTGACCAGTCTTGCCGAAGATGAATTGTTTCAAGATGACATCATCTATGCCAAGCAGACGCCCTATCAACGCATCATCGTCACCCGCGGGCGCGCCGGATTTCAATTGTTTTTAAACGGGCACCTGCAATTCAGTTCAGTTGATGAGTATCGCTATCATGAATCGCTGGTGCATCCGGCGATGATGTCTGTCAATGCGCCGCGCCGCGTACTGGTGATGGGGGGTGGCGATGGGTTGGCGATGCGCGAAATTTTGCGCTACCCATCGGTCGAATCCTTGACCCTGGTTGACCTGGATGCAGGCATGACCGAACTTTCAGCGCGCTTTCCGCCGCTTGCCGAACTCAATAAACATTCTTTCGCAGACCCGCGTGTGGAGGTTATCAATCGGGATGCGATGATCTGGCTCGAAGACCGGAAAGAGCTTTTCGATGTAGCGATTATTGACTTCCCTGACCCCTCAAGTTTCGCACTTGGCAAACTCTACACCACGCGGTTTTATAAATTGCTCAAGGCGAGACTGACACCCGATGCGGCAGTAGCGATTCAAACGACTTCGCCGCTGTTTGCGCGACAATCTTACTGGTGCATTATGAAAACGCTTGAAGCGGCAGGCTTTTATGTCCACCCATATCAAACCACCGTGCCATCATTCGGGGTGTGGGGCTTTGCGCTTGCAAAAACTCAGGAATTTGCGCCGCCACGCCTGGCGCCGAAAAATTTCAATTTACGATTTTTGGATGACAACGCGCTGGCGAGCCTGTTCATCTTTCCGGCAGACCTCGCCCCCGTGCCTGTCGAAATCAACCGTTTGGATAATCAAGCCCTGGTGCGGTATTACGAATCCGAATGGCGGCGATACGAATAATCACGAAGCAGATGGGAATTTCAAAATGAAGTAATTTGAGGAGACGCTTATGTTGTTACGCGCAGCATTTTTTATCTTAATTTTTTCACTCACCGGTTTGGCACAAACCAAAATCGAATACAAATTGTTAGCCACCAATAAAACCTCAACCATGCAAAAAGAGATGAACGAAGCTGCCGATGCGGGCTATCGTTTCGGCGGGGTGATGGGCGGCGAAACCTCTTTTGGCGGGTCGGAAACCGTCATCATTATGATTAAAGACCAGCGCCATCCGAACCAGTCGGGCATTCGTTATAAATTGCTGGCTACCAATAAAACTTCGACGATGCAAAAAGAATTGCAACAAGCCGGTGATGAAGGGTTCGAGTACAAAGGACAAACCGTCTTTGACACAACCTTCGGCGGCAAAGAGGTGGTGGTGATTTTAGAGCGCGACCCCGAAGCCAAAGTCGATGCCTGGGAATATAAATTACTGGCTACGAAAAAGACCGGCACTATGCAAAAAGAGTTGAGCGAAGCCGGAGGTGTGGGCTTTGAATTTGTCGGCGTGACGGTAAGCGATACGGCTTTTGGCGGCAAAGAAGTCGTCTGCATCCTGCGCCGCCCGGTGAAGAAGTGACGAACAAAATGCTAAAGAAAAAGAGAAGGGGAGAAAGGGAGAAAGGGAGAAAGGGAGAAGAAACTGCTTTTGTTTCCCCTTCTCCTCTTCTCCCTTTCTCCCTTTCTGTTTTCACTCGCCGTGAAATTCTAGCCGCGTTCTTAGGTTTGCCGGTTGCCCTTGCCGCCTGTCAATCAACTGAAAAACTATCGTTGCCGGAAGGTGAAATCATTGGCGCGTCGGACGTGGTCGGGCATCGCCTGCGTGACGGCGCGCGCGTTGAAATTGCGCCGGACAATTGGGAGCGCAAAAAAATTGTCATCGTTGGCGGCGGGGTTGCGGGGCTTGCGGCAGCGCGTCGTTTACTGCAATCGGGGGTTGAAGATTTCGTTTTACTCGAACTTGAAAAGGACGCCGGCGGCACCGCAAGAAGCGGACAATCGCCGCTTATCTCATACCCCTGGGGCGCGCATTATTTGCCTGCGCCGATGAAAGAGGACGCGGGGCTTGTGGAACTGCTGGACGAGATGGGCATTCTCGAAGGTCGCGATAAAGACGGCGAGCCGATGGTTGCCGAACAGTTTTTGTGTCGCGACCCGGAAGAGCGGTTGTTTTTCAAAGGCAAATGGTACGAAGGGCTTTACCTTCGCGCCGGGGCAAGCGCCGATGACCTCGCCGAGTTTGAGGCTTTTCAAAAAGCGGTAGGGCGATGGGTCGCCTGGCGTGACGCCAAAGGTCGTCGGGCATTCACACTGCCGATTGCCAAGTGTTCGGATGATGCGGAGGTCAACGCGCTCGATAAAATCACCTTTGGCGAATGGATGAATCAGCGTGGGTTTACTTCGCCGCGCCTGCGCTGGTTCGTCGATTATGCCTGTCGCGATGATTACGGCATGACGCTGGAGCAGACGAGCGCCTGGGCGGGACTTTTTTATTTCTGTTCGCGGGTGAAAAAGCCCGGCGATGAAGCCGCGCCGCTGATCACTTTTCCTGAAGGCAACGGACGATTCATCGCGCATCTTTTGGATAGAGCAAAAGCCCAGGTGCGATTGGGGCTTGCCGCAGTTGAACTGATTCCGACAAATGCGGGCGTTGATGTGATGGCGATGAGTTATGATGGCGAGCGCGTGCGCGGCTTTCACGCAGAGAAAGTGATTTTTGCCGCGCCGCATTTTTTAACCCGCTACCTGATTCGCGATTATCGCGACAAGCCACCGGCGCAGGTTCAGGAATTTGAATACGGCGCGTGGATGGTGGCGAATCTTTTTTTGCGCGACCGCCCGAAAGATAAAGGCTTTCAACTGGCGTGGGACAATGTGTTTTACGAAAGCCCATCGCTTGGCTACGTTGTCGCTACGCATCAACGCGGCATTGATAGAGGGGCGAGCGTGTTTACTTATTATTATCCGCTTTGCGATGACAATCCGCGTGAGGCGCGCAATCGGCTGCTCGGCACGGACCAGCGCGGTTGGGCAGATGTGACGCTCACGGATATGAGCCGCGCCCATTTTGAAATTCGCGCACTGGTTGAACGATTGGATGTGATGCGTTGGGGACACGCGATGATTCGCCCGCGCCCGAATTTTACCCGCAGCCCGCTGCTTGCCGCCGCCGCCAAGCCTTATCGCAATATTCATTTCGCGCATACGGATTTAAGCGGCGTCGCTTTATTTGAAGAAGCTTTCTATCACGGCAACCGTGCCGCTGAGGAAGTGATGAGTGATGAGTGATGAGTTGAAAAGCGAGGCGTTGATAATTATGCTGATTCGCGTTTGTGAGAGACAAAAATGAGCGTTGCAATAAAACAAACTAACTCATCACTCATCACTCATCACTCATCACTTAAACCTGTGTGGTTGTTTTCTCGCAACACTGACCTCGCGGTGTTTTTAGGAAGCGCGGTTATCTCTTTGCTTGCCTTGTGGATTGGCGCGCGCGTAGGTGTCTTGTATGACGATACACCTGACTGGGCGTGGATTCCTGCGGTCTTGCTCATCGATGTCGCGCATGTCTACTCAACCGCTTTTCGTGTTTACTTAGATAAACAGGAACTCTCGCGTCGCCCCTGGCTTTACACCATTGTTCCGGTGATTGGACTGCTTATCGGCATGGCGCTTTATTCGGAAGGCGAAGTCATATTCTGGCGGGTGCTCGCTTACCTTGCGGTCTTTCATTTCGTGCGCCAGCAATATGGTTGGGTGGCGCTCTATCGCGCCAAAGCCGGGGAACGCGACGGGCTTACGAAATGGATTGACAGCTTGGCGATTTATGCGGCAAGCGTCTATCCGCTGATTTACTGGCACGCCAATTTGCCGCGCAAATTCTGGTGGTTTCTCGCCAATGATTTTTCGGCAATACCGGCAATGATGGCTCAGATTGCCGCGCCGATTTACTGGCTCGTGATGGCGGCATATGTTGCGAAATCACTCTATTTCGCTTTGGTGAAAAAACAGTTCAATCCCGGCAAAGACATTGTTGTCGTCACCACTGCGGTTTGCTGGTACGTCGGCATCGTCGCTTACAATTCCGATTACGCATTTACAGTAACCAACGTCATCATTCACGGCGTGCCTTATTTGGCATTGATTTATTGGTATGGCAAAACCCGGCTGGCGCAGGTTGGCAGACCAGGCGTGTTTCGTATCTTTGCCTATTCGCCTGCCTTGTTTCTTTTTATTCTCTGGGTTCTGGCTTACTTTGAAGAGTTGGTTTGGGATCGTAGTGTGTGGCATGACAAAGACTGGTTTTTCGGCGAAGGATGGGAAATCGGCGCCTTGAAAATTTTACTCGTGCCGCTTCTTGCATTACCGCAACTTACCCATTATGTTTTAGACGGTTTTGTCTGGCGTCGAAAATACAACCCGGACTTTGCTTCCTTCGCATCAAAAAATTAACGCTTCGCAAGTCGAGATGCGGCTTGTGCTGCAAAGTCGCTGAACGGATAATCACTATCCTATCAGTTTTGGTTGGCAGAAGTGCTTGAGCGCCTATCTACTCACCCCGTGTGAGAAAAATATTTTTAGGAGAAATTATGTTTCGGAAATCTTCCTGCAATTTATTATTGATTTTCGTTTGTTGCTTCGCCGTTGGCGTTACTGACAACCGGCAACCGACATATGCTCAGAGTCTTGAGCGTATCGAGCGTGAACGGGCGCAAAGCATGCTCAACGCCGTCAAAGACGAGTTGAAAAAAAATTACTATGATACAGGCTTCGGTGGCATGGATGTGGAGGCGCGCTTCAAAGCCTCTGAAGAGAAACTCAAACAAGCCACCTCGCTTGGGCAGGCATTGGGAATTGTTGCCCAATCGCTGCTCGACCTTAATGACTCCCACACCTTTTTCATTCCGCCTTCACGTCCGGTGAAGGTTGAATATGGTTGGCAAATGCAAATGATTGGCGACAAGTGTTATGTGATTGCCGTAAAACCCGAAAGCGATGCTGCCGCCAAAGGTTTAAAACCCGGCGACCTGATCGTTTCAGTTGAAGGTTTCAAACCTTCACGCAAAGAGATGTGGAAGATGGAGTATTATTACTACACCTTAAGCCCGCGCCAGGGGCTGCGACTGGTGGTGCAAAGTCCCGGCGGCGAACCGCGCCAACTCGATGTTGCGGCAAAGATGCGACAGGGGAAGCGCATCCTTGACCTCTCCGGACGGGATGCGACTATTGATTTGAATGAACTCGACAGGGAATCTGAGGATGCTTACCGTTTACAGCGACACCGTTTCCAGAAAGTCGGAGACATCGTCATCTGGAAGATGCCGGGTTTCGATTTCGAGCCGGAACAGGCGAGTCGGTTGATTGATGAATATGCGATGCCAAGCGCCGGACTCATCCTTGATTTGCGCGGCAATCCCGGAGGTTACGTATTGACGCTGGAACGCTTAGCCAGCCATTTCTTTGACCATGAAGTAAAAATTGCCGACCTCAAAGGGCGCAAAGACTTAAAACCGATGGTTGCCAAAAAGCGCGGCGATAAACCTTTCGCAGGGCGACTCGTGGTTTTAATCGACAGCAAATCCGGGTCGGCGGCTGAACTGTTCGCGCGGTTGATGCAAATCGAAAAACGCGGCACGATCATCGGCGACCAATCTTCCGGGTCGGTTATGCGCTCTAAGGTTTATATCAGGGAGTTGGGAGTAGACAAGATTGTGCCTTTCGCGGTGAGCGTTACGGATGCGGATGTGATTATGACCGATGGCAAAAGTCTGGAACATATCGGGGTGACGCCGGATGAACGGCTCATTCCAACCGCCGAAGATTTAGCCGCAGGGCGCGACCCTGTGCTGGCGCGCGCCGCCGCCATCCTGGGCGTAAAACTTGACCCGGCAGTAGCGGGAAAGTTTTTCCCTATCGAATGGAAATAAGCGACACCGGTTTTACAAGAACCCCATAGATAACGGGTTTATTCAAATGTGCACCAAGCTATAGGATGAAACGCGGCTTGCAAATCACCAACGAGAATGAGGTTTCCTATCGTTGGCGATTTGCAAGCCGCGTTTCTTTTTCTACGCAAACCACGGATTGTTTTGATGAACAGATTTGTCGCTTGAACGGCAGTCTTGGATGAATCTTGGGAAAGTAAGGGCTTGAAAATTTACTCCTGTTGGACTTTCCGTTATCACAACTTACAAAATTTGTACTCAATGATTTCATTTGCCATCGAAAATACAACCCGGACTTTGCTTTCTTCGCATCAAAAAATTAAACCTGCAAAATTTGCATTAACCATTTGCAACTCTAAATCAAGATTTTTATAATCCCGTCGCCACACATTCCGGGTAGAAACTAACTGGGGTATGCCATTTAACCCCCCGCCCCTATTTGAGCGCCACTATATTTCTGGAGGAGATATGAAAATGTTCTCTCGCCTATTTACCCCTCTTTTTTGGGGGATGTTTTTTTTTATGTTTTTAGCCCTTGATGCCACCGCACAGGATTGGCGTCCGGTTGACCCTGCGCATCTGGCGATGAAAGAGCCGGTGGTTGAAAAAGATGCCGATGCCGAAGCCATTTTCTGGGAAGTGCGGGTCAACGATGCAGGCTATGATCTGGTGTTCAATCATTACGTTCGCATCAAAATTTTCACCGAACGCGGTAAGGAATCGGAAAGTAAAATCGATATTCCGTACATCGGCAATTTTCAGATCAAAGACATCGCCGCCCGCACCATTAAACCGGACGGGTCGATTGTCGAACTCAAAAAGGAATCGGTGTTTGACCGCACCATCATCAAAGTCAGCGGTATCAAAGTGAAAGCCAAATCCTTTGCCATGCCTACGGTTGAACCGGGCGTGATTATCGAATATCGCTGGAAAGAGGTGCGCCCGTTTCGTTCGGCAGACAATATTCGTTTGCCCTTTCAACGCGATATTCCTGTGCAATTCGTCAAGTATTTCATCAAACCTGACCCTAACCGTAATGACCTGGCAGGTATGCGCACGCTCGCGTTTCGTATGCCGCGCGTGCCCTTTACCAAAGAAAAAGATGGTTTCTATTCCATGCAGATGACCAATGTTCCGGCATTTCGCGAAGAACCTTATATGCCGCCCGAAGACCAGGTGCGTTCCTGGATGCTGATCTTCTATTCGCAAGAAGATAACCTGGACTCTGCAAAATACTGGGGCACCCTTGGCAAGCGGGTTGCCGAATATATGAAGCCGCAGATGAAGGTCAACGACGAAATTAAAAAAGCGGTGCCGCAAATCATCGGCGATGCCACAACCCCGGAAGACAAACTTGCCCGCATCCTCAATTTCGTGCGCACACAGATTAAAAACACCAGCGACGACGCCTCGGGCATGACCGATGAACAGCGTAAAAAACTCAAAAACAACAACTCGCCATCCGATACCTTGAAGCGTGGCATGGGCGACGGTTCGGATATTGATTTTCTGTTTGCGGCGCTGGCGACCGCCGCCGGTTTTGATGCGCGCCTCGCTTTGCTGCCGGATCGCGGCGATATTTTCTTTGACCCGAAACTGCCTGTGCCTTATTTCATTGAAACCGGCAACATCGCTGTGAAAGTCGGCGAGGGTTGGAAATTTTTTGACCCCAGTACGACCTATGTGCCAAACGGTATGTTGCGCTGGCAACAGGAAGGCGTGCAGGCATTGATTCTCGATACCAAAGAATGTGTGTTTGTGCCGACGCCCATGTCGCCGCCGGAGCGTTCAAAAGAGACCCGCACCGCGACCTTTAAACTCAGCGAAGACGGGACGCTCGAAGGTGATGTGCGCATGGTTTACACCGGTCACCGGGCTTATGAGCGAAAAGAGAGCAACGATGATGAGACGCCGGAAAAACGCGAAGAGGCGTTGCGCGACATGATTCAATCGCGGTTGAGCACGGCGGAGCTTTCCAACATCATCATTTCAAGTGTCACCGACCCGGTGAAACCTTTCGTTTATACTTTTCATGTCAAAGTGCCCGGTTATGCGCAACGCACCGGCAAACGCCTGTTTTTTCAACCGGCGTTTTTTGAACGCGGCATCGGCGAAAGATTTCCCAATAGCGCCCGCCAGCACGCCATCTATTTTCACTATCCGTGGATGGAAGAAGATGTGGTGACCATTGAATTGCCGCCCGGTTATGCGCTCGACAGCGCCGATCAACCGCAGGGCTTGAAGGTGGAGAATGTCGGCTCTTATGATGTCAGTATCGGCGTAACCAAAGATGGTCGCATGGTTGAATACCGGCGCAAGTTTCAGTTCGGACTGAGCGACAATATCTATTTTCAAAGTTCCAACTACCCGACTTTGAAACAGGTCTTTAATATGGTGCACGACCGCGACAATCACACGCTGACGCTCAAACAGGACGCGGCGAAATAAATTTTACCTGAATACGTAACACTTAGGAGGCTTTATGATGAGATCAATCGCTTTGGCGCTAATCCTCTTGATTCCTGATCGGCTCCCCAGCCTCATCGTCCTTGTCGGCTTCTGGATTCCTCCTGCGCTGGCTGGCTGGGTGGCGGCAGGGTTCCTTCAGCGAAGCGCCACGCGCTCCCGCGCTACCGTGACCTTTGCAATCCTGGCGGCATTGGTGCTGGGTTACGCTGCGGCGTGGTTCCTCTTCAACCTCGGTCGTATGCCGCCGTACATACCCGGAGCGTCAAACGATCCAACGTTCGCGCCGCCGCAGGCGGTTGCAGGTCTCGCGGTTGTCGCGAGTGCGCTGGTGTTGCCCGGCAGCGCGCTCGCCTGCGCTCTGGCGTTTCGCTGCCGTAAGCGGATGTCCGGAGGCGCGCCGACTTCGCCCGGGTCAGTCTAACCAATCAATGTATTGGAGCGCGCGAATCACGTCTTGCCTGAATTTCGGTTCACACCGCGCGCCTGCTGATTTCTATCGTTAGTACCTTCTGCGGTAGCGGACGAGTTCACCGTATTGAGAAAGGAGTTTAAGTATGAATGTAACCGAACATGATTTTTCAGGCGATTGGCAATGGCGTTCGCCGGATGGACGATGTGAGAACCGGATTCATCTCGAAGTGGTTGACGGAAAACTCGCCGGGTGTTGGACAATCGGCGGCGTCAATGCCCAGAGCGTTTGGGAAACCGTCGATGCGCTTTTACAGGACGTGCAACTGCAAGGCGATACTTTGTTGTTTAAACCCGGACAGACTGCGCCATCCCGAATGACTTTGCAATTCGTGAATGCAAATAAAATCACCCTGGGCGTCGATGTTTCTTCGTTACCCGCAGAAATTGATGTGAATGATGCCGATGTCCAAAAATCGTTGAACAGGCACCGGATAGATTTGACGAAAGTGAAATAAGAGAAGGGAAGCTCGTGTTATGAAAAATCATCGAACAGTGGATGCAGTATCGTTTAAACGAAATTTGTTGAGTGGTGAGCCGCAGGTTGTTGCCACCAAGACACAAAGGGCACAAAGGTTCATCAAGGGGACTAGGTCTGGCTTAGCGCCTTTCGTGTCTTTGCGGTTTACCTCTTTCAAGGCGTTGCTCGCCGGTTGCGCGTTGCTGTGGTTAATGAGCCTCAATGCCTTTGCCGATGATGCGCCGGGGTGGTTGAGACAAGCAGCATCGGTGACAACTCCCGCTTACGGCAAAAATGTTGCGGCGGTGGTTTTGCTCAACGAACGCAGTATCAAAGTTGAAGAAGACGGCAAGATGACCACGGTTGAACGCTACGCTGTGAAAATTCTCACAAGCGACGGCAGCCAGGAAGCGCGCGGCGCAGCCGTTTACATGACCGACACCGGCAAAGTCAAAGACATACGCGCCTGGGTGATTCATCCGTCGGGCGAAGTGAAAAAACTCGGCAAAGATGAAACTCTGGACCTCGCCATCGCGCAAAACGATGTCTACAACGAAGCCCGCATCAAAGCCATCAGCGCCACCGGCGAAGTCGAACCCGGCGCGATTTTCGGTTATGAGTACACCGCCGAAGAGCGTTCGGTGTTCACGCAATTCGATTGGAATTTTCAGGAAGATTTGCCGACCCTGGTGTCGCGTTTCAGTTTGAGTTTGCCTGTGGGCTGGCACGCCGAAAGCGTCATGTTCAATCATCCCAAACTCGACCCCATGACGACGGGGACGAATTACACCTGGGAATTGAAAAATCTCGGACACATCGAAGATGAACCGGCAGCGCCGAGCCCCGTCAATCTCGCGCCGCGTCTTGCCGTGAGTTACTTTCCCGCCGAAGGTAAAGCGATGCTTGGTCGCTCGTTTACTTCGTGGGCAGATGTGTCGGATTGGCTTACCAATCTGAGCATCGGGCAGGACGCCGTAAGCGAACCGCTGGCGGCAAAAGCCAAACAGCTTACGGCAAACGCCAAAACCGAATATGAAAAGATTCAACTCATCGGGCGTTTCGTGCAAAGCGTCAATTACATTTCGATTCAAACCGGGCTTGGGCGCGGCGGCGGCTATCGCCCGCACGCGGCGAGCGATGTGTTTGCCAAAGCTTACGGTGATTGCAAAGACAAAGCCAATTTGATGAAAGCCATGCTCAAAGCCATCGGTATCAATTCATTTCTGGTGAGTATCTATTCGGGCGACCCGACCTATGTGAGAGAAGAGTGGCCCTCGCCGCAACAGTTCAATCATTGCATCATCGCCGTGAACCTTACCGAAGCGACCAACGCGCCGACGGTGATTGAACATGCCAAACTCGGCAAGTTGTTAATTTTCGACCCGACCGATGACAACACTCCGGTTGGCGATTTGCCCGACCACGAACAGAACAGTTTCGCTTTAATTATTGCGGGCGCGGATGGCGCGTTGATGCGCATGCCGATTACCCCGCCCGAAGCCAATAAAATGGAGCGCACCATTGACGTAGAGCTTGGCGCGGGCGGCGAAATTACGGCGAAACTGCGTGAAGAGAGCATCGGTCAGGCATCGGTTGATGAACGGCGAAGGTTTCGCGGACTGTCGCGTCCCGATTATTTAAAGATGATTGAAAAATGGATCGTGCGCGGTGTATCGGGCGCAAGCGTCAAAAAAGCCGAGCCGACAGATAGCCCTGCGGATGGCAAATTTTTGCTCGATGTGGAATTCGCTTCGCCGCATTACGGGCAGTTGATGCAGGGCAAGTTGTTAATTTTTAAACCGGCGGTAGTGTCGCGCCGCGAGAGCATATTTTTAACCGAATCGTCGCGCAAGCATCCGGTGTTATTGAACTCTGAAGCTTATACGGAAACCGTGCGGGTGAAATTGCCCGAAGGTTTCGCGGTTGATGAACTGCCCGATGCGGTGAAGATGGAAACCGCGTTTGGGATTTATTACACGAGCTACGAAGTGAAAGACGGCACCTTGCATTTCACCCGCAAGATGATTTTGCGCGGAGCCATCATTCCGCCGGGCGAATATGCCAGGGTGAAAGAATTCTTCGCCCGCATGCGCGCCGCCGAACAAGCGCCCGTTGTACTGGCGAGGAAATGATAAGGAATTGTGCTGAAATCTTTTCCTGATTTTGATGAAAAAGGTGATTTGCCTGACACGGTTTATCAGGCAACACTTACCGAAATCATTGAGCATTTTGGCGAAGGCACATTGCAACGTCAGATTGTGGCTCGACGATTATCTCGTATTTACGAATTGGCAAAAAGCACGGGTGAATTAGCCAGATTCATTATTTTCGGCTCATTTGTAACAAATAAGCCTTCACCGAAGGATGTTGACATCTTTATGATTATGGAAGATACATTTGAATTTGATAAATTGGTTGGAGAGACAGCCATCATCTTTAACCATATGTTGGCTCAGAATTGGGAGGGGGCGAGCATTTTTTGGATTAGAAGATTGGCAGCGATTGGTGGCGAGCAAGCCGCTATCGAACATTGGCAAATTAAACGCGACGGAGGCAAGCGCGGCATTATTGAGGTGATAGGCAATGATTAAAAACGATCAAGAACTCCAGGCAACTTATGAGCGGATAAAATACTTTCAAGAACAAATTGCGCTTTTACGTAAGGTCGAATCCAATCCAATAAACTACAAACATTCCGTTGGCGGTTATCTGGCCGAGATTGACCGCATGAATTTGGAAGTTAGGGAATATCTTTGGTTGCACTCAAGCGAAGTTGATAATAACCGCAACTCGGCTATTTCCAATTAGCTTCCTTCTTATTTCTTGTGCGCCGCCGAACAAGCGCCCGTCGTGTTGGCGAAGAAATAGAGCATAGAACTATCTTGGGAGTGCGGTGACTTGTCACCGCTTTTAATTGAAATAAGTAGCATTGAAATAGCTTGGTTCAATCAAGGTGCTTATTCAAAATAAAAGCTGCGACAAGTCGCAGCACTCCAAATTTTCCGCTTGTCTTACAGGTTGCGTTAAGCCTGATGCAAAAGCTCAAAAATTTGAGGTGTTTGGCAACGATTGAAAATGATCGGGAACTGCAAGCGACCTATGAGCGGATAAAATACTATCAAGAACAAATTGCGCTTTTGCGTAAAGTCGAAAATAACCTAACGAACTACATACAATCCGTTGGCGGTTTTCTGACTGAGATAGATCGTCTGAATGTCAAGGTTGCAGAATATCATATCCTGCATTCGAGTGAGATTGATACTAACTTGGATAGCAATATAAACTCCTTAAACTAATTTCCAAGATATAGAGGTGGAATTTGGCTATTGACGCTAACTTGAGGCTGTTATTTCTAGCATCGAAAAAATTTGAGTCAGGCAAAGCAGTTCGCGGTGCGTTTTTACTAACTGACTTGAATACAAAGCCAGTTGAATTTCGATGCACTAATCCAATTCGACCAACAACGCTTCAAACAATGTTGTACGGAGATATTTTAGAACAGCATATGATGGTAGACCTTATTGGTATCCCTTTAGTAAATTCTATCAAAGAACACCCATCACTAATTTTAGTTCGAGAACAAAGTTTTCTTGGCATTAGGCCGAAAATTGATTTACCTATTATTCAGATTGCAAGTGAAGAATCTATCCCAATCTCAATGGCTGATGATGGAAGTGGAAATCAGTTGTTGCATTCTAAATCAGGCAGGTTCGAGCCTGTTGTTTTAATGACACATAATAAATTCACAAACGACCGAGAACATGCCAAAACAATCTTAAACGAAATTATTGAAACTCATAATTTACTTGAACCATTTAATCGGATTGAGACAGCATTGGAACAAGTACACGGACAAAAAATTGGTGAGGAGAAATAAAGAATGGGATTGTTTGTACAAATCGGTCAAAAGATTGGTAAGACGGTCCTTCCGATTAAGCAAACTAGAGTTATAAATTTACCTATCCCTCAACATGCAGAACCAGAGTTATGCAAATTTCCTAAACCTGCTTTTGAGAAAATACAGATTTTCCGAATATCTAAAGGCATTATTCAAGAACCTCAAATAACGACCAACCTCCTATTCTCATTATCTGATATTAATTGGAACTCAGACTTTAAGCCACTTATATCTGGCATCTTTAGATTTCAAGGAGTTGGATTTAATGAGACAAGAATTAGTGCCAACCTTGTAGATATGTTTTCACTGCTTGAATCCAAAACTTGGGTTTCGGAAAATTTATTTGTTTTGCTAGAGGGCGGTTCTGTAAATGGGAAAAAGTATGGTGAACAAGGTAAGACACAGACTCAATCTGCGCTCTTCAAAGATTTTCAATCCTCCGCGCATCGAAGTGAATTCAAAAAGGCATATACAAGGGTCAAAACACGCAATGCACTATCTACTCACGCTACCTATGCTCTTAGCGTTTGGGATTTAATTTATCCCATCTTATTACCTCCACTCACTTTTGATTTTGTACCTCAATTTGACATATTGGAAAAACTCAGACCGTATCAAAAAACTGGTATATCATTTTTGGTTGAGAATCAATCAGCATTGCTCGCAGATGAAATGGGGACTGGCAAGACAGTAATGAGTGCTGTAGCTTTGAGATTGCTCTTTAGACTAGGTAAAGTTAGCAAAGCGCTTATTATTTGCCCGGTGAATATTCTTAGGGTTTGGCAAGATCATTTACTTGATTGGGCTAGTGAACTTGAGCTAACAGTTGTGAGAGGTTCAAAGGAAACTAGAAAACTTGATTGGCAATACCCCGCCCATGTCTACTTAACTACATACGAAACTGTTGCTTCAGATTTCTTAACCGTTGTAAAAAAAAAGGATTCTTTCAACTGTCCAAAATGTGGCAAGAGGCTTTTTTTTAAAGAAAAAATAACGGTACAAAGTGATTCTTTCCCTCAGTTTGAGTGTCCATCCTGCAAAACTATTCTTGACAATATACCTTTGAAGAATTCTTTAGTTGATTCGGATATTTTTACTCGTTTTGATATTGTCATCATTGATGAAGCTCAATATATCAAGAACTCAAACAGCGATAGAAGCCGAGCGGTAAAATTGGTAAAACCTAAATTCAGATGGGCATTAACTGGGACGCCTGTTGAGAATAAACTTGATGATCTTGTCTCTATATTTGAATTTGTTAAGCCTAACTACCTTCGTAAAGAAGGACTGACTCCAAGCTTAGCTACAAAATATATCAAGCCTTATTTCTTACGTCGGTTAAAAGAAGATGTTCTAAAGGAACTTCCCCCGAAAATCAAACAGGATATCTGGCTAGAATTGGATGAATCTCAAAAGGTTGAATACCAGGAGGCATTACGAGGCGGAGTAAGTGAACTTGAATCATTAGGGGATAAAGTTTCTAAAGTACATGTCTTTAAGCTGCTCACACAGTTAAAACAGATTTGCAATTTTGCTAAAGACCGAAATACGAGTTCTAAAACTAAAGCACTAATAGAGCTTGTTGAGGAAATAAAGGATAATGGTCAAAAACTTTTAGTTTTTTCTCAATATGTTGATTATGGTATCAGCAAACTGGAGACGCTTCTAAAACCATTTGGAGTGGCGGTACTCAAAGGCGGTTTGAGCGATCAAGCAAAGAGAATAGCTATTGATAAGTTCAAAAGTGATTCAGAAATTACCGTTTTTTTATCAACAATCAAAACGGGAGGCGTTGGACTGACACTCACGGAAGCGAGCTACGTTATACATTTTGATCACTGGTGGAATCCCGCCTTAATGTGGCAAGCAGAAGATAGGGTTCATCGGCATGGGAAAGAACATTGGGTTGATAAAGAGGGGAAAAAGCAGGGAGTTAATATCTATAGCTTTTGGATGCAAGAGACTATTGAGGAGAGGATACATGAGAAGTTAAGAGAAAAGGGGCTGTTATTCGATGAAGTAGTTAACGGACTTTCGGAAGAGATTATTAATGAAATGATTTCAACTGACGAGTGGCTCGATATGCTCGGTGTAAAGACGAATAAGGATAAAAGGGTGAAGAAAAATAACCAAGCAACTGAATCGTCACAAACAATAACTAGTATTCTCGAAAGCCTTTTTACGGTGAATCCAATCCAATTTGAAGAAGTAGTAAAATCTGTTTTTACTAAGATCGGATTTACAAATGTCAGGACGACTAAGCGAAGCCACGATGGTGGGATTGATATTATAGGATATAGACGTTCGGTTGGTGGCACTGAAAAGACTATAGCCCAATGTAAAAGAACGAGTCGCGTGGGTGTTGAAGTAGCGAGAGAATTATTAGGAGTAATTGCCGCAGACCATTCCATTGCTAAAGGATTTCTCGTTACATCTGGTACCGTATCGCCTGAGTGTAGAGCTTTTTGTGAGAAGGATGGAAGACTTTCTATTATTGAAGGACTAACTTTAGCTACTTATATTTTACAATTCGGGGTTATAGTCACGGAGTAAATGGCTAGGTAAAAGGTAAGAGCAGTTATGATTGCAACCTCAGAACTTGAGTTGGAAGTTGAACCGCTTCTTGAAGAACGCGCCAAAGCCGATGGCTGCGATGTGCAGAGCTATGTGAAACAACTCGTCAAAAATGATACTTTTCGCCAGCAAACCTTTGATGAAATTCTCGCTCCGATTCGCAAGACCTTTCAAGAAAGCGGAATGTCCGAAGATGAACTGATGATGCTGTTTGAAGAGGCGCGTGACGAAGTCTATCAGGAGCGAAGAGCAAAAGAGCGATGAACAGGTAGAAAAATATCTCCTCATTTATTCTGCATCGTAGGGAAAAGGAAGGGAGTAGATGTTGTGATGAATAAAACTGCGATTATTGATTTTTTCAAACATATGGAATGGGCGGATGCGGTGGTGTGGAAAGCAGTGCTGGCATCCCAAACGTGTCGGTGTAAGATAATGGCTAAATTGTCGAGGTGAAATTCTTAAACAACCTACCTAAATGACCCCCGTTGAAATAACCAAATCTAATAACCAACTGGACAAATTATTTTACAGCGTCCGGCTCAATTAGTGTGATGTTTGAGTAGCGAATGAAATCGCTTGTGTTAAAGGTGATGAGTTGCGAAATGCCGTGTGTGAGCATCACCGCAACCAGTCTGGCGTCATGAACTTGTTTGCCGCTCACCGAGTATTGCAAAATCAGTTTCCGCCAATGTGGGAAAATAGCAGGCGAATCTTCAAGGAACAAAAACAGATTGAGCAGGCGTTCAATCTCTTGTTCAGTTTGTTGCGATGTCCAATCGAAACCATTAGCCAATTTCGGACGGGTGGCAACAGCCCAAAACTCTATCAGGTTTTGTGCGGTGATAAAGACCTGGTCGCCACGTTTTAAAAGTATTTCAATGGCGTTGACCGCAATTGGATGCTGCGGCGAAGCCGAATCGCAAAAGCGTAACAGCAGATTGGTGTCCAGCAGATAATCGTTCATCAATCGTAAATGTTTTCGCGGCGCAAGGCTTCATCGGGCAAGTTGGCTTGATTGTGATGGCTCTCTGCCCATCGGCGAAATGCGGCGGCGCGTTCTTCGGGTGTGCGCGATTCCCAGGCGGCTTTCGATGATGATACCGGCCGCAACACAATCGTTTCACCTGTGGTTTCAAGTGAAAACTCCTGATACTTTGCGGCATCGCCGAGGAGTTCAGAGGGCAAATACAAATCACCGTTTTCGTTGGTTTTGACAATTGAATTCATCAGCGTTTCTGTCCATTCAAATTCGCCGAAATTTTCGCATCAAGGCCGGTTTTCAGCAAGCGGTAAATACTTTGACTTATTCGTGATTGGTCAATCAACCCTGAATGAAACGCAGTTCCTTGAGATCACAAAATAAACCTCGACAACTATAAGTCTATCGTCAGAGAATTGGTTAAAAATTAGACAGGAGTTTGTGATGAATAAAACTGCGATTATCGATTTTTTCAAACATATGGAATGGGCGGATGCGGTGGTGTGGAAAGCGGTACTGGCTTCCGACGTTGCAAAGACTGACCGGAAGGCGCGCGATTACCTTTATCACCTGCATATGGTGCATCGGGCTTTCCTGCGCGTCTGGCGCGCAGAGCCGCGCGATACGCCTTATCCCACCTTTGAAGATGCTACGTCGCTCAGAGAATGGGCGGTGAGCTATTACCCGGAAGCTTACGCGCAACTCGAAGCGCTGAGCGATGCACAACTGGCTGCGCCGATGAATGTGCCGTGGGCGGATTTGGTTGAAAAACGTCTCGGTCGCCCGCCCGATAAGACCACGATTGGCGAAACCGCTATGCAGGTCGTCCTGCATTCGATGTATCATCGCGGACAAGTCAATGCGCGATTGCGCGCGCTTGGCGCAGAGCCGCCGATGACCGATTACATCGCCTGGATTTGGCTCGGACGCCCGGCGGCGGATTGGTCAGCGGTTAAGTCGTAGCGCCACCTTTTTGAAACCCTGCCTTCAACAACGACAAATCGCCTGTCGGTTGCGAGCGTCACGATGAATCACTATAGCGGTTTGCAATACGATTTACTGAGGTTGAACAAGCGGTCTGTGCCGCTCGCTCAACCGAGGCTGAGTAAACTCTTTTGCAAACCGCTGTAGACTTTGCCGGATGTCAATTCCATCGCTTGAGTGAATGAAAAAGCAGGCGGGCTGCCTCAAGAGCATATGCCCGCCTGCCATATCAACTGAGCGAGTGGTTATTGAACTGCGCGTAAGGTATTCAGGCGACCATAACCGAATATGGGGTCGCGTCCCTTGTAGCCGAGATCGTCACTGCTGCTCAGCAAGCGTTGACGAATCTGCACCGGCCATTGATAGGATTTCGGGATGGTGAGTCGTCCGGCGATGAGCGCCGCCGCGCCCGAAACATGCGGCGTTGACATACTGGTTCCGCGAATCCACAGATACCATCCAGGACTGCTTGCGCAAGGATTAGCCATAGTTATCGAATGACAACTGCAAGGCGCCAGTATGTACTGAGTGGGTGTGCTTCCTGATGCGGGCAATCCGCCTCCCGGCGCGGTCAGCGTCTCGCCGGTTACGCCGTAATTTGAAAAGTGAGCCAGCGCATCGGTGCTCGTGGTTGCGCCGACAGAGATTCCCGGAATCTGCAAAGTCATCGCCAATTGCGAGGGAATATGAATGTATTTATTTCCGGGCCAGGTATCCAGGTTGAGCGCATCGTTGCCGGCGCTGGTGACCAACAGACAGCCTTTCTCTTTCTGGGCATACTGAATCGCTTTGCCCAAGGCATCATAAAGCGCCTGAAATTCAGGGTCAGCCATCTCAGTCTTGGAGACAAATGCGCCCAGGCTCATGTTAATGACATCGGCATTGACGTTGGCGGCGTACATAATGCCGCTGAGGACGGAACTCCAGGTGCCACTCCCTGTGCAATCCAACACCTTGACCGCAATCAGTTGAACATTCGGAGCCACCCCTGCGGTTCCCAGGCTATTGGTTGCAATGGTTCCGGCGACGTGTGAGCCGTGGTAGTTACGATCCTCCCAGTTCGGGCAATCCGCACACACCGGAAACTGATCATTGGCGCATTCGCCAGGCTCTGTGATAAACGAGGTGCTGAGGTCAGTTCGCACTTTGCCAATCAAATCCTGATGATGGGCGCAAATGCCTGAATCCAGCACCGCTACCTTGATCGCCGGGTTGCCCTCGGTAATCGCCCAGGCATCAACCGTCTTGGAGATGTAAAGATTCCATTGATCGGGTAAGAAAAAAGCGTCATATGGCGAGGCTTCCAACTTGGCGACCTGGGCGCTCACGGTTCCGTTGGTTTCGTCTTTGGGAAGCCAGTTGATGGCAAAATCCTTACTGGCTTTAACCCCCGGATTACGTCGCATGGTTGCAGCAAATTCGGGAATCGGCGACGTGACCAGCAATGCGCCGATCTCCGATAAATTGTTCAGGACAACACCCCCTGCGCGAGTCACTGCTGCAAGTGCTCTGGCATTACTCATGGTGTTTCGATCATAGGTAAGGATATAGTGCGATACCGCCGTTTGTTCATCGGCTGCGGTTATTGCTGTTGATTTTGCGCTGGCTTGCGGCGCGAGGATTTGCGGAAAAGACAGGGCAAACAGCAGAAAAGCCCATAGGACAGATAAGATAAACGTTCTCCTTTTCATAAATTTGTCACTCCTTAGGAAGGTTTTGGGGAGCGATTTCCGCTTACGCTTATTCGCTGATCTCTGATTTCGGCTTTATTGGTGATTGTTGCAAACCGCAGTGAATAATTCCCACTGAAAACCGCCCCGGATTCACTGCTCCACTTGGGTAAGTACAATGCAAGGTATGTACCTTGTCGCCTGGCATTTGCCAAACCGCTTCAATCGCTTTTTCGGTTAAATGTTTTTGCGTATGGCGTAAAAATTACAAGAATTTTGCCGTTTAAACCGCATTTAAACGGCGCGCAACTTCATTCCGGCAAGATTCCTTTTCATCAGATAATCGACGTCAAAGGTTAAAAACACCAATTGATTTGCAGACCGTGGATAATTCCCCTATATGGGGAAATTATCCGCAGAAATTGTCAACAATGCAGCAGGCTCAAGAGATGAATAGACCGGCACTTTCCAGCCGTTCGGTAGGAAGCGCGTTCACACGAGAAGATAAATTGCTCCCGGCGTGTTGCCGGATAAGCGCCGCTTTATAAAACTCCTTAAACTTAAAGCTTCGGGCTGCCGTATGACGATGGCGATACCCAAGGACAGAAATTTCATGCTAAAGCGAATGAGCGTTCGGCAACTTGAGGTTAGCCGTAACTCGGAAATTTCGAGCGCAATTTTCATTCATCATCTATAGGAGAAAATTAGTGAAAAGCATTCTTCAACCGGTGTGGGTCATAATTGTTTTGGCAGTTTCAGCTTCAGGGCAAACGGCAGACCCCGCCGCCACGAAAAATACCAATGGTTCAGCCGCTTCCATAGATTTGCTTTCGACGATTACCGAACTTGATGCCAAATTATTCGAGGCGTTTAATAATCGCCATCTCGAAGTGATGCAAACGATGTTTGCCGCCGATGTTGAGTTTTATCACGATAAGGATGGCGTATTGAATTACCGGCAACTGATTGCGGGCTTCGGCAAATTATTCGAGCAAAATAAAACCACTGGACTCAGACGAGATTTAGTAAAAGGCTCGATGGCGGTCTATCCGCTGAAAGATGTTGGCGCGATTCAAACCGGCGAGCATCGCTTTTGTCATATGGAAAACGGGCGCGAAGATTGCGGCACGTTTAAATTCCTGCACATCTGGCGGCTCAAAGATGGCGAATGGAAAATTGCGCGAGCGGTCAGTTATGCGCATTAATCGAAGCATGCTGCGCTTTGACCAGCGCTTTGATTAAACGTGATGACAAGCTACTGGTGATGTCGCGGCTGGCGACGAGTGCCGCAGGTATGCTATTGATTGGTTGAACTCATGAACTTGTGGTTGGTCGCGCTTAGCGTTTGCTTATTCAATATTCCCTTCGGTTACTGGCGTGAAAGCGTCAGAAAATTCTCTCTGCAATGGATACTGGCGATTCATTTGCCGGTGCCCTTGGTCATCGCCTTACGGATTTTTAGCGGACTCGGCTGGCGATTGATTACTTTTCCGGTGCTCATCGGCGCATACTTCCTCGGTCAATTCATTGGCGGCAAACTGCGTAAACGGTTATCCGCTCGCGAATCAAATTAAGGCACTTGATTTGCAACTCTCTAAATCGTCAGGCAAAGAATTCAATTCACAGTTGATGTCCAAAGCCAGCAATTGCGGATGCTTTGCCTCGAATGACTGTAAAAACACAATTTAGTTAATGATTGCGGCAAGCCTCTCGAATTCAGCGTAACCAGAGGCATTGGCTAAACGGGGAAAATTTACCTGTTAGTGAGCGATATTTCGCAAGACTCTGGGGAGATTCACCCGCGTTTCGTTTTTCGGTCAGCGTGTGGTGCTTGAGCAGCCTTATCCTTTATTCCGTCTTTATTTTTATTTTGTCGACAGGCAGGCGTAAGCACTGAACATAGTCTTTAACGCTGACACCTGCATCAGTGGAACGAGCTAACGGACTTAGGTCACAACCTTCAGGAGGCAGTGAAAAATAACATGAAACGCCATCTCTCTCTTTATCTAATCTGCATTGTCGCCGCCGCGGGTTTCATCTTTTCTCAACAAATCAGCAATGCCAGTTCACCCCGCGCCAAAGAAATCACCTTCACCAAAGACATCGCGCCGATCTTTAATAAAAACTGTTCGCAATGTCATCGTCCCGGTGAGGGCGCGCCGTTTTCGACGCTCACTTACAAAGAGGTTCGCCCGTGGGCGCGTGCGATTCGCGAAAAAATAACCATGAAAACCATGCCGCCCTGGCACGCCGACCCGCATTATGGCGCGTGGGCGAATGACCGCCGTTTACCGCAAGAGGATATTGATACCATCGTCGCCTGGGTCGATGGCGGCGCTAAAGAAGGCAACCCGAAACTCCTGCCGCCTGCGCCGAAATTTGAAAATGGCTGGTCAATCGGTAAACCCGATGTGATTTTGCCGATGCCCGAAACCTTCACCTTGGAAGCCTCAGGTCCCGATGAATATCAATACTTCGTGGTCGACCCGGGCTTTAAAGAAGATGTCTATGTACAGCGAGCCGAAGCGCGACCCGACAATCGCAAAATCGTGCATCACATCATCGCTTTTATTCAAACGCCAAGCTCGAACGGCAGACCACAAATCGACATCAGCAAACTGAGCAAAGAACAGATTGAAAAACTGCGCGCCCAGATGGAAAAGAATTCGCCGACCTATCGCGAAGGTTTTCTGGTGCGCACCAAACCCGATGCTCCGGTGGCGGATGACGGTTGCAGTGACCCGAAAGGCGGCAGGCTCTCACGCTCTGACCGAGGTCAGGACATGGAAAACGGGCAACTGCTTTGCGGTTATGCGCCGGGCATGAATCAAGCCATCTGGGAGCCGGGAACCGTCAAGAAAATTCCCGCCGGTTCCAAAATCGTTTTCCAGATGCATTACTCGAAAGCCGCAGGCTCGGTGCAAAAAGACCGCTCCAGCGTCGGGTTGATTTTCGCTAAAAACAAACCGGAAAAACTGGTGCATACCTATGGCATTTCCAATAATGCTTTCCTGATTCCCGCAGGCGCAGATAATCACAAAGTTACAGCCTGCTGGACGGCGCAGGAAGATGTTCATCTGATTAACTTCATGCCGCATCTGCACCTGCGCGGTAAAGCCGTCGAGTACAAAGCCATCTACCCGAACGGCACCACCGAAATTCTGTTGAACATTCCGCGTTATGATTTTTCATGGCAGACGGTCTATTACTTCCAGCAACAGAAAGCGCTTCCCAAAGGCACGCGGATTATGGTGACGGGGTATTTCGATAATTCGGCGAAAAATAAATTCAACCCCGACCCGACCAAGGTCGTGCGTTATGGCGAGCCGACTTATGACGAGATGATGATTGGCTGGATGGATTATACGGTTGATAAAGAGACGGCAAATCCCGTGTCAGCCAAAAATTAAAGGGTCTTTTCAAATATCAAATCGCCATTGGCAATTGCCTTTGACAGTCTGGGTCAACTTCGGTTGAGCGGGCTTACCAGTGGACAAGAGGCAATTGCCAATGGCGCATCATTCCAGATTATTTTTGTGAGTTGTCCCAGTGCGGGTCTTTCCTCTCATTGATTCGTCCGAAAAAGGAGAAATGCAAATGCTGCGACGTTCGGTTCGTACAGTCGCTTGGTGTCTGTTTGCTTTAACCGTCCTCTGGTTCAGCGTAGGGCGACCTTGGCAAAGTTATGCGTGGCAAAGCGGCGGTAAACCGCTTACGCAAGCCGAAGCCAAAAATCTCAAAAGCCCGGTGCCCTATAGCAAATCTTCGATTAGTCGCGGGCGCATCGTGTTTATGAATTATTGTACGGGCTGTCACGGCAACGATGGCAAAGCCCAGATTGATGTGATTGCCGATGCCACCGATTTGACTCAGCCGAAACTCTGGAAAAGCGGCGCGATGGAAGGCGAAATCTTTCGCAGCATACGCGAGGGCGCGGGACTCAATATGCCGCCTTATAAAAATCAGATTCGCAAAGAAGAGGATATGTGGCATCTGGTGAATTTTATTCGCAGCCTGTGGAGCGAATCGCTCAGACCCAAATTACAAGAGGAAAAGCCCGACAATTAAAGCGACTTGCAATTGCCTATGAATCGCAGAAATACACCTTGGTGTTGAGGTGTCAGCCTCTGACCGATGCGTTCAGAAAGGACAAGTGTCATGAAAAAAACAGCCCGGCAAAATACCGGAACCGAAATTTCGGTTAATCAAAAACGCAGAAATTTTATTTTGAAATCCGCCGTCACCGCAGGAGCCGCTGCCGTTAGCCTCGGCGCGAACACCAACGTTTTAGGCAATGCGGTCACCGATATTCCATTGATTCGCATTCCAAAAGAAATTCCCGAAGCTCTCAAACAAACCCCTAAGCCGGGTTCATTTGAAGGCAATGGCATGACCGGCGCAGAAGTATTCGCCAAACTTTGCAAAGAAGAAGAACTCGCGGCGCTCTTTTGCTGTCCCGGCAATTACACGGTCATCAATGCGATTGCCGCAGCAGGCGTTCCGGCATACGGGGGACGCACGGAAGGCGCGATGTGCGCGATGGCTGACGGGTTTTCCCGTGTCACCGGCGAAGTGACTGCGACCTCCGGCACCGAAGGTCCCGGCTTTACGCATATGATTATGAACATCGCCGCCGCCAATGCCGCGCGCACCCCGCTTCTGGTGCTTGCCAGCAATATGCAACTGGCAGGCGAAGACCGCGAACAATTCATTCAGGTCGCTTATCAACAGCCGACTACCGAAGGCATGAAAAAATATGGCAAGCGCATCATCGCGCCCAATCGCGTTTATGAATACGGCGCGTATGCTTTTCGCCATTTGAAATCCGGTATCCCCGGCGTTGTGCATCTGGATTTTCCCGCCGAGGTCGCAAGAGCCAGATTTACCGACCCAGCGAATTTGACGGACTTTTACGGCAAAGCCAAATATCGCAGTGAATCGCGCGCTCATCCTTCGCCCAAAGAAGTCGAAAAAGCGGTTGATATGATTAACAAAGCCGAGCGACCTATCCTGGTTGCCGGGCAAGGCGTCTTTCAACGCAAAGCCTGGGAGGCGCTGAAAGAGGTCGCCGAAAAACATGAAATCGCGGTTGTCACATCGGGACCCACACGTGGACATTTCCCGGATGACCATCGTTTGTCTGCGGCATTGTCACCCGACGCCTTGATGAGCGCCGACCTGGTGGTTTTTGTCGGGCAGTATTGTATGCCGAGTCCCGGCGAGTATCGTTTCAATCCCGACATCAAAGCGATTCGCGTCAACCCCGTGCAGGAAGATTTGGGGCGCAACTGGCCCCTCGATTTAGGCATCGTCAGCGATGAAAAAATATTTCTTGAAGCACTCGCGAATCTGTTGCCGCGCAAGAAACGCGATGCCTGGGTAGCGGAACTGGCAGCGGCGCGGCAGGCGTTTGAAAAACAGCACCTCGATGTTTACGCGCTTGGATTGAAATACAGCAAAGAAACCAACGCCGTGCATCCGTCGGTGATGGCAAAAGAGGTTCACGATTTTCTTTACAAAGGCGACATTGACCCGAAACAGACGGTCACAGGTTCAGGTGGATGGACGAGCGGTTTATTTGCAGGTCGCTGGTTGCGCGCTTATCGTCCGGCGCAAACCGTGGTCTGCGCGTATCAATACGGCGCAATCGGACCCGACATGGCGATGATGATGGGCGCGGGCGCGGCTGTGCAACGCGGCGTCGGACCGCAAGCTGCCTGGAAAGGCGCGCCAGTGCTTTGCATCACCAGCGACGCGGGCGCAGCTTACAGCCTCTTTGAACTCGATACCGCCGCCAAGTTCAAGATTCCGACGATCACGGTGATTTATAACAATAATTCCTGGGGTATGTGGCCGAGCGCCGTCAGTTCGCCCTGCTCCATGCAGATGTACCTCTTTCAGGAAAATCTGCGTTACGATAAACTCGCGGAAGGCTTGGGGGCGCGCGGCGAATATGCGCAAACCCCTGAGCAACTGCGCGAAGCTTTAAAGCGCAGCTATCAAGCGGCTGTGAAAGAGAGCGTTTCGACAGTCATCAATGTGCAGGCGCTCAAAGAATTTACTTCGGCGAAACATTATGCGCCGGGTGTGGCGCTCAACCCCGAACCCGGTGTCGGCGCATTCGCTCATTGATGTGAGAAGAAAATGGCAGTCACAGGTGTGAAACTAAAAAAAAATAACCAGGCGAAACCAACGGTTGCCCAAAGAACACCCTCACGCTTCGAGGTCGTAACCGAAACGCTTGCCGGTTACGCGGAGCGTGGCGTGTTCCGAGGGTTCAGTCAAACCGCAACTCCCCGACAAACCAATACGGCATATAAAATTTTGTGGCATCATAACCGCGTCTTTGAACTGGTCTTTGATGCCACAAAAAATATTTTACGGTTTACTGTGCTGTTGCCGAATATGCCCGCCGATTCTGAGATGTATGCAGATTTAAAGCGGTTTGTCAGTTCGCGGCACGCTGAGGAAGTTTTAGAACATCGTCGCATTGATGCCACGAAAGCGCAGGCGCAGGTCACAAATCGCAACGCTCAAGTGTCGCTGGCGGTAAAAATCAAAGATGGTGATGATGAATATGCCGTCCGCAAACTCCTTCACCTGGCGCACGAAATTTTTCTGACGTTTTTAACCGACGGACGTTACTTTGAATACCTCGTCGAAAATTTCGACCTCGACCCCGACCATATTTGAAGCTTGATTTATCACTATTGATGAATCGTCGCTCTACCATAACTTCCACCAGTTTTTCGGTTTCGATTTTTCCGCAGGTTTGTTGATGACTTCAGGTTCACTGGTGGCGAGGCGTTCTTGTTGCACTTGCGCTTGGCGCTCAAATTTCGGCGCTTGCCAGTGGTGTTTAGCCATCAAAGCGCGAACGCGGGCTTGCAACTCCGCGCCTTTTTCCGGGTTCACCATAAAAACGAAATTGGCAAAGCCCATCATCGAAGCCAGCACATCCGATGAATTGCTCCAACGTTTGCCTGCAAGTCCGTCTTTTTCAATTTGAAAGAGCAGAGCGCGAAAACGCTTCAACTCTTTTTTCGAGACATTGGTTTTTTCATTGACCACAACACCTGTGACTTCCTGTTGCCGTGAACGTCTGAGCACACGGGTTTTATCCGGGTGAATGGTCAAGCCTTCGTGCGCGACGATGGACTCTACGCGGCGCAATACATTACAGATATTTTTTTTGCTTTCGCCCGAAGTCGAAAAAGTCAAATCGTCAGCATAGCGCGTGTACTTGAAACCGGCTCCTGTAGCCATTTTCAGGAGTCGCTTGTCCAGACGGCGACACAAAATATTGGTAATCGCGGGACTCGTCGGCGCGCCTTGTGGCAGGTGTCTTTCACCGGTTGCGATGAAGTAAGTTTTGCCGTCAAGCACAACTTCTTCAACCTGTGGTTCAGTACAAAGCAAAGCGAAAATGGTTGCGGCGGCTTCCGAATAGCCGAGCGCGCGAAACACTCCTTTGACCCGTTTATAACTGATGGAAGGGAAGAAATCTTTGAGGTCGAGGTTGATGACAACTTCTGCGCCAACATGCGGCGCGGCGTTCGATACGATTGACCGTTCGCTGCGAAAGCCATGCGCGGCGTCATGGAGTTCAACTTTTGCGAGCAGGTTTTCCAGAATCCAGTGTTGAACTTTTTTGAGGCGCGGCATCGGCGCGGAAATGAGCCGCTCACCACTTGGTTTTTTCGGCAACTTGAAACGCACATAATGCGATACGGTCGAAGTTTTTCGTGAAAACGATAAGAAGCGCAATTCATTAACCGTGATGCCGATGCTGGCGGCAATCTCTGCGGCGTCCGTTAAACGCGGCAGTCCATAGGTTGCCAGTCGCGCTTCATCGCAGGTGACGTGATTGAGACCCGCCGAGACGCCATCGCCGAGGTAAACGATTGCGCTTGCCTTTTTCGCTTGCCAGGCAGTAGCGCGTTCCTGGCGTTCACGTTCGCGGCGTTCTTTATTTTCTTTCTGTTTGCGACGCGATTCTTCGAGTCGGCGTTTGCGCGCCTCTTTCAACAAATGCGCTTCATTATGCAGCTTTCTGAATTCACCACGCAGTTTCCTAAGTTCACCTTCAAGTTCGCCACGACGACGAATCTCATCGGCGGGGTCTTCGGGCATCACGCCTTGCGCGGGCCAGAATCCCAGACGAATCATCTCTTCGAGAATCACGGCTTCACGCGAAGATTGGCGCGCCGCGGCTAAAATTTCTTCCTGTGTTCTTGGTTGTTGCATAACAGTAGTGATGAGTAATGAGTGATGAGTGATGAGTAGTTCGATGACATAATTCATTATTCATCACTCATTACTTGAAGGATGGCGAGTTGCTTGTCTTCGTAAACTTCAAAGGACTGGGCTTGCTCAACTCAAGCGGGACATCACCGGTAGTGCTCATTTCATTTACGGATTGCCAACCGCAAATAGCACTACCGGTGATAGGACCGCACAGTCGAGAGCAGACCAGTGATGCGTGAAAAAGCTAAGCGCAAGAATGGCGATCCACCATTCGGGTTGCAAGTCTCACACAACTCGCCGCACAAAAAGTCTGGCGAGTCTGGCAAGTCACCAGTCTTGCGAGCCTCATTACTGCGGACTCGCTGGACTTGGCAAGACTTGCCAGACTTGCCGGACGGAACAGGCGCAATCATTCGCAAACGATCTTCGTAAAGGTCAAAGGACTGGGCTTGCTCAACTCCAGCGGGTCTCGCCTACCGTGGCACATTTTCTTTGCAGAAAACCAACCGCAAATCGCTAGGGTAGGCGAAAGACCCGCACAGTCAAGAGCAGACCAGTGAAGCATGGAACAACTGAACGCATGGATGACGATCCATCATCCGGGTTGCAAGGTCACACTCGCGAATTACTGCGCCAATTTTCAAAGAGCAATTTTACAGTGGGCGAGAGAAGGGAATTTCACATCGTTTTTCTCTTGTCTCCTCCTCTCCCTTTCTCCCTTTCTCCCCTTCTTCTTCAGCGTCCTGCGCCCTTCATCCTCAAAGCCAGGAGGTGTTCGCAGGGTCCTTTAAAGAGCTTGTTCTGTTTATGCCAGTTGCAGGTGCATTGCGCATTCAACAGGCGCTCATCGCGATCAATGGTAAGCGATGGCGCGAAGGTTTTATCCGTATCCTGCACGCTGCCTTGCAAAACCAAATATCCGACATCATTGATATTTTTACTCGAAACGGTAACCGCATTTTGACGAATGAACCCGGTAGCCTTTTCTTCGCGTTCACTCGCAAAGCGGAGTTTATCCATCGGCAACGGCTCATTGCTCAATTCACGCACGCGATAGACGCCTTTGTTTAAATCAAAGATAGCGCGACCGGCTTGTGTGTATGCGCCAAGCGCGCCGAGTACAACCGCGCGGTCTAATTGCAAACGCGAAGCCAGCACATCGGGGCTATCGAGCCAACGCTCTTTGAGGCAATCGAAAACCCGCTGTTTGGTCAGGCTGTCAACCTCTGCGCGTGGTGCCAGTAAATCGAAATTACCGGCGCGTGACCAATCATTCACTGTCCATCCCGATAACCCCAGAGTGAATGACATATCGCCGAGGTCGGCTACGTAAAATGACGGTAAGCCCGTACCCAGCAGATGCACGGTGAATTGTTTTGCCACCGGAATCAAGCGTTCAAGCGTCAGGATTCGCCGTCTGCCCCACACGCGAATTTCCTGTTCATCGGTTCCTTCAAAAATCGAACGCGGACAACGGACTTCGATATTGAACGGCTCGAAGACCACGCGCACCGGCTCGCCCGGTTTCAGGTGATAACGCATACTGCGCGGTCCCACCTTTTCTTTGTGACGACGCAACACGAAACAGAGATTATGCACATCCATCGGATGCAGATAGAATGAGGTCATCGGCATCGCCATTGCCGAATTGACTTGCAGGAATCCGCGCACCCAACTGTCGGGCAAATCAATTTTGACTTCTTTGTATGCCTCTTCGTTGGTGGTTTGAATGTCGAACCCCGACGGGTCGATTTCAAAGCGCGTGTTTTTATAGGTGCGGATTTTCTGGAATTCATCATAAAGCGCGGCGGAATAATCAATGTTGGTAGTGCCACACGCGAATTCGCCGACGCTTTTGAATACTTCATAACTTGCGCCGAGTCGCGCATAACTCGATTCATCTTTGCTGAAACATTCAAAAAAAACTTCATCGGGGTGTACGGTGATTACCGGGTCGAGAATCACCCGCACCGCGAGGTTATGTTTCCAGGCGTACATGCGGAAACGCGATTGCGCTTCATAGTATGGTTTAAAGCGCGACAGGCTGCGGTTTCTGAGTGCGTCGAGTTCCTCTTGCAATTGTTTGATGCGCGCGCCGACTTGCGAGCGTTCATCAACCACCAGTTGCCAGTCAATCTGTTCTTGCTGTGCCGCCCATTCTTTGTATGCCGTCTTGTCCTTTTTTTGTGTGCGTAAATCGGAAACCACCACATCGTGCAAGGCGCTGATGGCTTCGCGAAATTCAAGCTGTTTGGCGAGTTCGCCGTAAAAGTAGGTCGGCTGGCGATTGGTGTCCGGCGCAAAACTCATGCGGGTTTCGCTCGCCGCATTTGCAACGGTCGTGCTGCCTTTAAAACGATAATCAAAAAGCATGGCGCACCTCCGGTTGTTTGACTTCGATTGGCAATTGAATTTGTGGAAAAGCGCGATGAATTTTCAGCATCGCTTCAAGGGTTGCGGCTTTATCGCCAATTGCCATCGTCACGGATTGCCGCGCCAGAATTTCCGCAACGATGCGTGCTGCCGTTTCGCTCTTTTGCGCCTCATTGGTCAAAAAATTCAAGATGCGATTTTTCGCGACGCGAGCTTTGTTGACGCGCGATAGTACGCTTAAAAAATAGTGACGCATTTCGTTTAAGCGTTCAGGGTGATTGGCTGCGTAACCTTCGAGATAATTGGTCGCAAAGGTCTGCAAATCGGCGCTTGGATGTTCGCTCAGTTTGAGCAGGTATTCGACGCCATCGGCTTCGGCAAAAAACCGTGTGATGAGTTTACGTCCGAATGCTTGCACCGCTGGGCGCACACTATCGCAGACGTTGATGAGAATGCCCGCTGTGAACTCTTCGGCGGTGAAATAGGTGTCGAACATTTTGAACCAGAAATCGCGCGAATCATCCCACTCGGCATCAAGAAGTTTAACGGCTTTCGCCATCTCATCCAGATGGTTTTGCGGATTCATCTGGTGTTGCAGTCGATGCAGCATCTTTGCAAAAAGCAGCCAGGACGATTGACGCACAGCGAGCACCTGGTGATTGGAAAGTTCGACGAGGTCGGAAAAATCCATGTCCTGCGCGACAGTGAAATCACAGTCGGCAAGGTATTCAAGCAACACGCCGCCGAGTTCCTGTGCCGCCTGCGATTCGGCGTGAATCAATTTCCAGGCGCTTCCGGTTGTTGATACAGCCAGCCAATGCCCGGCTAAATCTTCGCGCATGATTTTAACCAGCATCGAATGCACACCTGCGTGAACCTCTTTTTCAAATAAGGCTTTTAAGAAACGGTCTGCGAGTTTGAGTGAAAAGGTTTTGCGCTGTTCAGCGGTAAGCGGGTCGTCTACAGGCTCAATCGGTAAAATCTCATGGCGCGAGTCGGGCGGCATCGGCGGATAGCAGAGCTTGTGAATAATCGGGCGAATAGATTTGCGAATATCTTCAAGTTCGTGCATCGCGAAATTGGCGATGACACTGTCGCGCTCAAATAAATTCAACTCATCAATTTGTCCGAAAAGTTTGATGCCGATGCCGCGCAAGGTTTCAAACGATGAATTGATGAGCGAATTGATAATCGCTTCGGGCAAATGTGCGGCGGGCGTTTGGTGCGCAAGCAGTATGTTGCCGCCGAGTTCCTGAACTTCAAGCAGCGGGTGCGCGAGCAGTTGCAAAATCAACGGCATCGAAAGCGCGCGAAGTTGTACCGGGAAACCTTTCAAAATGGTATCGGCAATGTCGCGAGCTTCGTCGGTTTGCGAAGCCTCGAGGTTGCGTAGTCCGTTAATCAGTTTTTCAACCAGCGATTTCGCATTAGCCTCGGAAAATGTGACGGAACGCACCAACTGTTTGGCGAAATTGCGGGTGTCAGCATGCGGGCTGAAAACCAATGCGGCAATGAATTCATTATCATGAATTAAACGGTCGCGCGCATCATTCGCCCACCGACAGGCTTGCAATCGCGCTTCTTCTAACGCGCAGTTAGCAAGCGCGAGCAGCAGGTCGCGATGCGGCGCACCTGGATTGTAATGTTTTTGCGCGAGCGCAAATCCCAGTTTAGCCGTGCATTCATAAGGTCGCGCCAGAATCATCAAAATCGTTTCAATATCAAGTTCATCACAAAAGGTTTTACAGCTATTCAGGGCGCGCGTGGCAAATTCCAGCACCGGCGAACAATTGCTTTCGGCAATCAGGTGCAATAATCCTTCAGGTCGTTTTTCCCACAAATGCGGGTAAGCTTCTTCGCGTGTTTTCGGCGCAGCATCGCCCGGTTTGTAGGCGGATTTGCAACGCCAGGCTTTCGAGTTGCGGCGCAGATAATAGCGCGGGCTGTTGGTGTAGAGAATATGATTGAACGCCCAGTAACCGGCAAAAGCGTCCCAGTAGGTTTTAACCAAATCAGGTTTCGACGGATCGAAAATCGTGGACTCTCTCACAGAAACGGCGTCCGCATCTGAATATGCCAGCAATACACCAACCGCCATTTTCACATAATCGAGGTCGCCAGGTTGTCCGAGTCTTCTAAGCGTTCGCCAAACCCGCTTGCGCAAATAGATGCGTGTGCGCGTGCTGTAAGCGATGCGCGAAGCGGGCTTTTGAATCTCTTCACGGGCATTTTGAATGTGGTCTTCGGCGCGATAGTTGCGCGCATCGCCGACATAGACCCAGGTGGCATAACGCGAAGGTTTATCCAACGCCGTCCAGGTGGAAAAATTGGCGCGGGCTTTTTCAAAACGATAAGCAAGCAAGCCAAACACCTCTGCGTCACGACGATATTCTGCAGCTTTGAAGATATGCCGCAGCGCTTTGAAATAATTCGGCTTGAGTGGCGCAGTGCGAAGCAAATTCAACAGCGCCGGTCGCGCGATTTCATTGTCGAGCAGATAAATTGTTTCGAGAACCTGAAAGTGGCTCTGGTCGTCGGTTTCAAGGTATTCATTCAGAACTTTTTCAAAAGTTTCAGGCGTGCCTTGCCTTGCCAGATAGCTTAATTCAGATGGCAATTGATTGATTAGCTGGTTGCGAAAAGCCGCTTTGGTCGCATCATCGGAAAGTTTCAGCAGCGCTTCGCAGGCGATACGACGAACCATTTCGGGTTTGGTGCGGTTTTGGTAAAGCTGGCTAAGAGGCGCAATGGTTTGTTCATCGCCGCAAAAACCGAGTGACCAGGCGATGCAGTAATCGCGCAAGGCATCGCCTGTGCCAAGCAGTTGAACGAGGTAAGGCGCAGCCTCCCGGATTTTTAATTCACCGGCTCGCCAGATGGCGCGTTCCAGCGACCAGAAATGATTTTGTGGTTTGGGATTTTGCGAAAAGATGTTTGAGACTGCCTTTTTCTTTTTCTCAGGTTTTTTGAGCGCGTCGCCCTGTTGCAAGCGATGTAAAACAGCCTGTTTTCGCGCCTCTTCAGGATTTGTGGCAGCGGATTTTTTCGCGCCCCACACATCAACCGGCTGAGGCGAAGCGAGTGTTCCTGATGGCGCATCAGCATCCTTGTAGCCTTTTCGCAGCTTTTCTGCGACGAGATTGTCGAATACCTTTTGCGCTTCGATGAGTGAAACTGCGGTTTCGGTTTTCGTTCCCTCTTTCAAATTCGTACCGCGTCGCCCGTACCGAAAATTGACCACGAAACCATTGGCGCTGACCTCGCACAAATCTACTTCATAGACTTTGTCCGAGCGACCTTCTTGAAAGACGAGTTTCGTTTGTTTAATCAGTTTCATAGTTCAGGATTCGGGATTCAGGATTCAGGATTCAAAGCAGAAGAAACGATGAAGGTGGAATGTTAAACGATGAATAATTGCAAACCGCTTTCTGTTCATCGTTCAGCGTTCCTACTTCATACTTTCCTTTCCCTGAATCCTGATTCCTTTTTGCTTACGTCAATTTCTTAATATTGCCGAGCACGCGATAAAAGCCGCCGCGCGCTTCGCGCACTTCGTCAACGATGTAGCGCGCCCCGGCTTCGCGTATGCCTTTCGGAAACTGGCAATGCAGATTTTTATTGAAGCCTTCGCTTACCACGCGAACCCGCAATTTACCGCCTTCGCGAAAACATTCGACCACCACACCGCTGCCGCTTTCATTGGTGGTTTCAATAGTGGTTGCAGAAACTGCTTCAACCTGCGGCGCATTGATATTGATGGCGTCGGGCACGGTGCCAGATTGCGCGGCTTGGATTGCCGCTTCACTGGCATCAATGCAGGCGAGCACCCCGGCAGTGGTGACGATGTAAAGCCGTTGATTGTGATATTGCATGGAATAAGCCGAACCACACCCCGTGCCGAGTTTCCACAATCGTTCGCCCGCTTCGTTGAAACAATAAATCGCGCTTTGATTATCGCCTGCGAAAACGTATTTGCCGCCTTCTGTCGCGGCGCATGAAAAGATCACCGCATCGCAATGAAAGCGCGTTGCTGCAATGCCCATTTTGGCAAAACAGTGAATCACGCCTCTGGCGGTGCAGGCATAAACCAGCGACTCCTCTTGCCAGCCGAATAAAACAGGACCTTCGGTTTCCTGTTCCCAGATGACGCTGCCATCTTCCCAGTCGTACATGGTGACGCCCGCTGCGTGTCCGTGATAAACCCCGATTTCATCCGCGCGTACCATCCAGCCCATATCGCCGCGACTTTTTTTCGACCACTGCGATTCGTCTTCGTGATTGATGACCGTAACGTTTCCTTTATTATCGGAAACCGCCAGGACGCCATCGGCGATGTCGAGCCAGAAGATGTCAACATCGGGCGCGATCTCATAAGCGATGCGCGGCACTTTGCCCGTCAGGTCATAAACATTGCCGTCATTACAACCGGCATACAACCAGGCGTCATCGGCTACCAGACATTTCACGCCTTCGGGCAATTTGAATTTCATCTGCACCTGTCCATCGTGGGTTAAGGCAAAGATGTTGCCATCTTCATTGCCCATCCAGCAGTGCGAATCATTAATAAAAATTCCGAATGCCGCGAAGTTGGAATGAAATTTCCATAATATCGGCGCTTGTTTGATGGATGGCGTGCCGGGTGTCTTACGCCTGGCGGCGGTTTGATGGGAGGTCGTTGTAGTCGTCGCAAATTGTGCGAGCATCGCCGAGCGGCTGGTTATCGGGCGTTTTTGACGGACGCCTTGAACAGCGGCTTCGTAACCTTTCTTCAATTTTTCATTAATTTTCTTCTGGGCTTCAGCCTGGGCTTTTTCAAATGAGGGAAACGTTTTTACCTGGGTTTGTCCTGCATCGCCTATGCGACCATAACGAATAGATAGCTCTGTATGATTAACGATAACTTCATAGAATTTGTGTGAACCGCCGCCCGCTTCCGAAAGTTCCAGATAGGTTTTTTCTGCTGACATAGACCAGACTCCAATCACTCAAGAGGCAATTGGTTGGCGAGATGCAGGGAACTGCTGTTTACGCTTACCCGCCGCCATCGCTTTTGATTTGGGATTTAAAATTTATGGGAGCATATTTGACCGAAGCCGCAATCAGGATGATGAGGCTATTATATTTTTAAGCTCATACAAAGCAATAATAATTTTCAATGCCAGTAAGGTAAGTGCAGGCGCAAGCGGATGGGATTTCAAATCGAATAATAAGGCGCGCAATGCGTGTGCTAAGCGGTGTTCGAGGCATTTCATCGGTGGCTTCCTCCTTTTGTTTCTTACGTGCAACGGTCTTGTATCACGGATGAAACATTGTTGCAAGAGAAAATTTTGAGAAGTTTCTAAAAAAATCGAAGCTTTTGGGAAATTGCTGAAAATCCAGTAAGTTAAGTTGAGCGAGAAAAATTTTTGTTTCACAGATGAAAAAATGTCTTGCAACTATGTTTCACTCGTGATACAGTAGGCGACGTCAGAAAAACAAGAAGAAAACCGAAGGAGAAACACTTCAATGGCCAGTTTCAATAAAATCACCATCGTTGGTTATCTGGGACGTGACCCGGAGATTCGTTATTCACCACAAGGAACCGCCATTTGCGATTTTTCAGTTGCGACCACTGAACGGCGCAAAGACCGTGCAGGTGAATTGCAGGAAGTGACGACCTGGTTTCGCGTCAGTCTTTTTGGACGGCAGGCTGAAATTGCGCATCAGTATTTAGCCAAAGGTCGGCAGGTTTATGTCGAAGGGACGCTTTCGCAGCGCGAATGGACAGATCAAAACGGCGCGACCCGAACCAGCCTTGAAGTGCGCGGCACCGATATTCAATTCATCTCGCCGATTTCAGAAAATGAACAGCCGCAAGCTGCGGTTGCCAAAGCCGGGGTCAGTGAAAATCGGCAAACGACAGTTACCGAGCGCAAATCACAAAGCAGTGGAAACACCAGAGCGAACCCTGCGCGGCAAGCAAACCGTGTGCAGTTTAACGAAGACGAAATTCCTTTTTAAGTAGGTCCCCTGATACAGCCGCTCCCGCTTCGGCGGGTGCCCTCTGTAGAGGTAAAGCATTCGCAGGTCGTCGTACGCCCCCGAATCTTTGAGCGAAGCCCCAATCGCTCAGATGCTTTGCCTCTACACTATTTTCCCAGCTCGGATCATTTTCTGGTTCAAAAATTCTTGCGAAAGGCGATGTTTCTGAACAAGGGGTAGCAATAATGATTATTGCCGCACGATGCTTACTGCAAAGTAAGACTTTGAAAGAAACCTCCTGAACAATTATGAAAATCAAACTCAGCAGTATCTTGGTTGATGAGCAGGCAAAGGCTCTGAAATTTTATACGGAGATTCTTGGCTTCGTTAAGAAAACGGAAATCCCATTGGGAGAAGCCAGTTGGTTGACCGTGGTTTCGCCTGATGGGCATGATGATATTGAGTTGGTTCTTGAACCCAACAGCAACCCGGCTGCGAAAACCTATCAGGCAGCTATCTATCAACAGCGAATTCCGCTGACCGCATTTGCGGTTGACGACATTCAAACCGAATACCAGAGACTGAAAAATTTGGGTGTGGTATTCAGCCAGGAGCCGACCAAAATGGGCGACGTTACGATTGCCATGTTTGATGATACTTGCGGAAATTTTATTCAGCTTTATCAGGTTTAAACGATGGCAATCCTGGTTGTGCACCCCTGGATTTCTCACAATATTACAAACAAAGGAGAGCAGGTTTATGGAGCAAGCAGCAAAAGCAGTAAAACCGATTCCCGATGGTTATCGCACCATCACCCCTTATCTGATTGTTGACGATGTGGCACCGTTAATCGAATTTTTACAAAAGGTCTTTGATGCCAAGACGCTTTTTTCGATGAGCCGCCCCGATGGCAAAATCGGTCACGCCGAAATCGAAATTGGCGATTCCAAAATTATGATTGGCAGCGCAATGGCGGATTGGAAAGCCTTGCCGAGCATGATTTACCTCTACATGCCCGACACCGATGCGACATACAAACGCGCGCTTGAAGCCGGCGCGAAATCCTTGATGGAACCCGCCGATCAATTTTATGGCGACCGCAATGCCGGCGTGCAGGATAGTTCGGGAGTAACCTGGTGGATTGCCACACACGTTGAAGATGTCTCACCCGAAGAGATGAAACGGCGTCACGATGAACATTTCAGTTCCGGGCAATGCAGTTGATTTCACCGACATCGGGACAGCAAAGGATTGGAGTCAGGCATAGTGAAAGCTGATATGATAAGCAAAGAAATTCGCCATTCATTTTTTATCAATGCACCGGTCGATACCATTGCAGACGCACTGATGGAGGAGAGGCATATTCAAAACTGGTGGACGAAAGAAGCGCTCATCAAGGATGGCAAAGGCACGCTCGGTTGGAGCGGCTATGGCTGGGAAGTCGAACTTCAGATGACGCGCGGCGATGTACTGAGTCCGGTGGTGTGGAAATGTCTGAGATCGAATATGCAGAACACCAATGCCTGGGAAGGCACGACGATTACTTTTGCCCTCGTCCCGCAGGGAACCGGTACACAAATCGATTTCTCGCAGGCAGGCTATCGGGAATCGCCGTGTTATGAGGTCTGCAATCAAGGGTGGGCGTTCTTCGTTGGTATCAGTCTCAAGCAATATATCGAGATGGGGAAAGGCATTCCCTATCCGGAAATGCAGGATACGAGTAAGGCTTGATGGCGCTGCAACGCCTACCCTTCTGTTTGGGCGGTTACCGTTCAACTCAACGTGGTGAACCCCTCATCAATAGGAGGCTGAGCATGGGAAAGATCATTGTAATTACAAATTTGACCCTTGATGGCGTTATGCAAGCGCCCGGTCATCGGGACGAAGACCCGCGTGATGGCTTCCGGTACGGCGGTTGGGCGGAACCCTTTGCCGCCATGCAACAGCCCGAAGTCAGCGCCGCCTTCGCTAACCTTGGAGCGTTGCTCTTTGGTCGAGTGACCTATGAACGCTTTGCTGCATTTTGGCCGACGCAAACCGATAACCCGATTTCAGAAACGCTCAACAACCTTCTTAAATATGTGGTCTCGACTACGCTTACCGAGCCGCTCCCGTGGATGAACTCCAAACTTATTCAGGGCGATGTGGCAAAGGCGCTGGAGCAGTTTAAAAAAGAGCAAGCGAGAGACCTGATGGTATTCGGCAGCGGTGTGTTAAGCCAATCGTTAATGCAGTGGCATCTGGTGGATGAATATGTGTTGTTGATTCACCCACTGGTTCTGGGAAGCGGTCGCCATCTCTTTATTGATGGTGGAACGCCAATCAATCTCCAACTGCGTGATGTCAAGGCAACAAACAACGGGGTGGTGATTGCAACCTATTTGCCTGTTCCATCTGATGGTGAGAAAACTGCCTGACCGTTTTTTTCATACTTGAAAAATGTTTCAGTTCACAGACAACCCTCCGGCGCACATCCTGTTGAAGTTGACAGGATGTGCGCGATTTTTTTTAACCGATTATGGAGCGAGGTCAATTTATGCAATCGAGTATACAAACCCCTACAGTTTCTAAAACCGCACTTTGGGTTGGACGCATCCTGAGCGGACTGACCGTCCTGTTTTTTCTGCTTGACGGCTTGATGAAATTGATTAAGCCGGAAGAGGTCGTGAAGGCAACCGTATATCTGGGATACCCGGAAAGTTCACTACTGCTGATGGGTATTACTTTGTTGGTGAGCACCGTGCTGTATATGATTCCGCGCACCTCCATTGTGGGCGCGATTTTACTGACCGGTTATCTTGGCGGAGCAACCGCGACCCATGTGCGCGTCGGCGATTCGCTCTTTTCGATTTTGCTGCCGGTCATCTTTGGGGTGTTGGTTTGGGGCGTGCTGTTTTTGCGCGATCAACGCTTGCGCGCGCTTTTGGGTCTGGGAAATTAAATGCATCACCGGTAGTTCGCTGCAACGCTCGATCAGGCATTTTATGATTTGGGAAGAGTTCAAAAAAGCTGCGCCGGAACTTGCCAGGCTCGGCGAAACGCGGTTTGCGGCAAGCGGCATGATATTGCTGGGAACGCTCAGGAAAAACGGCTTTCCGCGTATCACTCCGGTTGAAGCGTTCATCGTTGATGGGCATCTCTATCTTGGAATGATCTGGCAATCGCGCAAGGCTTTGGATTTACTGCGCGACCCGCGTTGCACGATTCATAACACCATCAGCAAAAAAGATGGCACCGAAGGCGAATTCAAATTATATGGTCGCGCAATAGCGATTACGGATTTGGCAATGCGCAAGCGCTATTGCGACACTTTATTTGAACTCATCGGGTGGAAGCCCGATGAACCGGAGTTTCACCTGTTTTCGATTGATATTGAAAGCGCCGCCTTCAACATCGTCGAAGATGAAGCGGTCGTTGCCCGTCGTTGGACGCCGGAAAGCGGTTTGCAAATTGTCAGAAGTTGGCGGGCGAGTCAGTAAACTATTTAATTGAATAAGAGGGAATGATGACAACCGAAAATGTCGAACGTTTTCGTCGCTGGTTTGATTATGAAATGGATGCCCATCAGCAAACCATCGATTCATTGAACGGCGTTGCCGATGATTTGCGGAAATTACCGGCATTTCAAGAAGCTGTCGATTTGTTTGCCCATTTGATGTGCGCGAGAAAGTTGTGGCTCTATCGCTTTGGGGTTGCCAATGAAGCGGTGACTGAACTTTTCCCGCGAGGTGTGGCACTGGAATCATTACAATCCATCGCCGATGAAGTTCATCAGGTCTGGAAAAATTATCTTAACCAGTTGGATGATGAGGGACTCCAGCGGTCATTTGTCTATCAAGCCTTTGACGGCGGTAAATTCAAAAACACCATCGGAGACATTCTCACGCAACTCTTCGGGCATTCGTGGTATCATCGCGGGCAAATCGCTCACCTCCTTCGCGCCATCGGCGCAGAACCCGCCGCAACCGATTTTGTTTACTGGTGTCGCGAAGCGATTCCTGACGCAGCGGCTTCCAGATAAATCGCTTGCTGAACCTGCATGGTGACCTGCTCAATCTGGGTTGAGCAGGCTTCAGGCTACGGGGTTTTCCAAAGTGCCGATGCCGGTGATGTTGATGCTCACCAGGTCGCCCGATTGTAGTGTGAATTCGTCAGGCGGTACGATGCCGGTTCCGGTCAGCAGGAATACGCCTGCCGCAAAGGTCAGTTCACGAAACAGGTAAGCCGCAAGTTCTTCCGGAGCGCGTCGCATCTGCGCAGTTGAAGTCTCGCCTGTGAATATCATCTCAGCATCGCGCGCAATCGTTATCTGGATTGTGCGTATGCTTGGGTTGCCATCGTTCAAAGCGATAACCGGTCCCAGGGCGCAACATCCGTCGTAAACTTTGGCTTGTGGAAGGTAGAGTGGGTTTTCGCCTTCAATCGAGCGTGAGGACACATCATTGCCGATGGTGTATCCGACAATCGCGCCGCTTACAGCAAGCACCAGCGCCAGTTCAGGTTCAGGCACATTCCAGGCGGAATCGCGGCGGATGCGAATCGGTTGTCCTGTGCCGACAACGCGGGCAGGGGTCGCTTTTAAAAAAAGCTCAGGGCGCTCGGCATCGTAAACCAGATCGTAAAAATCGCCGCCCTGTTCGCTCTCTTCCATACGCGCAACTTTCGAGCGCAGGTAAGTCACCCCGCTCGCCCAGACTTCTTGCGAATCAAGCGGCGCAAGAATTGATGGGCTTTCGGTCAGCGGGAACTCGCGGGCGCGCGAAAGCGCATCGTAGATGGCGGCGACCGGGTCAGACAGAGAAAGCCAGGTGGAGAGATCGGTGAAGGCTCTGGCGACGGCGCTGAGGTCATAATCCTCACCATCGATTTTTAAACCCAAGCGCGCGCCCTGCGAATTGGAATAACGAAAGATATGCATGGTCATTTCGGAAATAGAAAACAAAATCGAAGCCGACAAACTATAGGTGATGCGCGAAGTCAGGCGCAAGCCAGCGCCTCGATGGGCAGGGAACTTAGAAAGGAGAGTGCCTGATGGTTGAGTTGCAAGGCAAAATAGCGTTGGTTACGGGCGCGAGTCGCGGTGTTGGCAAAGGCATTGCGCTCGAATTGATGGAGGCGGGCGCGACGGTTTATATCACCGGACGAACCGTTGAAGATATGCAATACATCAGTGACGCTAAATTGGCGCTTTGCTGTGACCATCGCGATGACGCTCAGGTGCAAGCGGCATTTCAACGAATTCTCCAGGAACAAGGACGACTCGATGTACTGGTGAACAACGTTTGGGGCGGCTACGAAAACATGATTGAAAACGGCGAGTTCACCTGGTCGCGTCCATTCTGGCAACAACCCTTATGGCGATGGGATGCGATGTTTCAAGCAGGAGTGCGTGCCGCGTATGTCGCCAGTCAGTTGGCGGCGCAGGTGATGGTGGCTGCGCGCAGCGGTGTAATCATCAATATCTCATTCTGGGCGGCGCAAAAATTTATTGGCAATGTCGCTTACGGGGTAGCGAAAGCCGCGACCGACAAAATGACTGCGGATATGGCGCACGAACTTCGCGAGCACAATGTTGCCGTTGTATCGCTTTATCCGGGACTGGTAAGAACCGAAAAGGTGATGCAGGCAGCCGCATGGCTTGACCTCAGCAATTCCGAATCGCCGCAATTTATTGGACGCGCGGTTGCAGGGCTTGTGGCTGATGCAAAACGAATGGAACGAAGCGGCAAAGTCTTGATTGCGGCAACGCTTGCCCGGGAATACGGGTTTACTGATATTGACGGAAAAAGTCCCCGACCGCTCTCTTTGCAGGAAGTATAAATAATGCAATGCAAATGTTGGCTCTCACAAATTCAAATGCCGGACTGCGTTATTCAGTTGTCGCTCTGAAAATCAATCTCAATTACACAACATTCAATTCACCCTGGCTTTCGCCATTGGCAAATCGCGTGAATGAAAATGGTGAAATATCCAAATCCTTGACCACGCCATCAATCATCAAATCGGCAAGCAGACGACCGGCAGCCGGTGAATGTTGAAAGCCATGTCCGCTGAAGCCGTTAATCATATAAAACCCTTTTACGGTCTCTGCTTCATCAATAATCGGATTGCCATCGGGCGACACTTCATAAAGCCCAGCCCACGCATGCGCGATACCCAAATCCGTTAGCACCGGCAAACGTCCGGCGGCGCTTGCATAAACCTTTTCTAAAAATTCCCAACTGACCGACAGATTAAAACTCGTCGGCTCGTCGCGGTCAGACATGCCAAACAGCACACCTGCGCCTTCGCGATGAAAATAAAAAGTCGTCGCAAAATCGATAACCATAATCCGCGAAGTCGGCGCAAGGTGGGCGCGTTCGCCAAGCGGTTCGGTGATGAAGATGTGACGGCGAAAGGGAAGCACAGGGATATCAAGCCCGACCATCTGCCCGATTTCGCGCGCAAGGGGACCTGCGGCGTTGACCACGCGAGGCGTCGCAATCGTACCTTGCGTGGTTTCAACTTCAGTGACCTTATGGTTTGTGGTTTTGATGCCGGTCACGACGGTTTCTTTGACAATGTCCACGCCTGCCGCCTGCGCCGCTTTGGCAAACCCAAGGGTTACGCCGTTCGGGTCGGCAATGCCATCCTGCGGGCAAAAGCTTGCTGCCATTAACCCATCGGTTTTCAACCCTCGTGCTAATTTTTTAGCATCATCGGGGGTGATGAGTTCAACCTCGATGCCCAGTCGCCGTTGCATCTCGATGTTTTGCCGGAAGGCGGCGACATCGTTTTCGTTGGAGAGTAAAAACAGATAACCGTGCGGGTGAAAATCAATCTCGTAACCGACCGCTTCTTTGAAATTTCGCATCAATCGGATGGATTCAATGGAGAGCTTTACATTGAGTTCACTGGAAAATTGATGGCGAAAGCCTCCGGCGTTGCGTCCCGTCGAACCCATTGCCAACCAGGGTTCACGTTCAACCAAAACGACATCTTTTACACCGCGACGCGCGAGATGAAAAGCCACACTTGCGCCCATACACCCGCCGCCGATGATGACAACCTCTGCGCTCTTTTTCATAATTATCTAACTGGCATTAAAAAGTTTTTCAGGTTACAAATCTACTCTTCGTCGAAACCCGTACCTTAAATGTACAAGAATGGGCATTGTAATTGTTGAGCCGTTAATGACAAAGATGAAAGCGATAAAATTTGTAATAACCTTAATTGGATTGATGGTTTGTCTGGTGACCGCGCCGGCGCAGACCGCTACGAAACGCGCCTTGTCGGGGATTGTGGTCAATGAAAAAAATGAATCGGTCGCAGGCGTGACGCTGATTATTAATTCCCCATCAGGCGAATTAAAAACGGTGACGGATGGGGATGGGCAATTTAATTTGCTGATTCCGCATTCGGCGTTTACGTTGCGCATCGAGGGCAAATATGTGATTGCGCAAACCCGCGAGTTCAGTGCAAACGAAACGGCGGAAAATCTCACCCTACAGATTCGTTTTTCGGTGCCGCCGGTTCACGAAAGCATAGTGATTACGGCAACCCAGTTGGAACCGGCGATTGATCGGAAAAACGATGCCATCTATAAAAACACCTTGTTTGCCAGAGACGACCAGATTTTTCATACCCTCGACGCGGGGATTAACGCAGGGCAACACGAAGGCGGCGGCAAATCCGTAGAGGTGCGCCGGTTCGGTTTCAATTTAGACCACGGCGGCGTAAGCGGCGGTCTGAAAGTTCTGGTCGATAACGTTCAGCAAAACCAGAGCACCCAAGGACACGGGCAAGGTTATCTTGGGCAACTCAAATCGCTCACCCCGGAACTGGTCGAAGATGTCGATATTTTGAACGGGCCGTTCAGCGCCGAATACGGCGATTTTTCGGGGCTTGGGGTGGTGCACATTCGATTGAAAGAAACGCTTCCGCAACAACTCACTTTGCGACTACAGGGCGGGTCGTTTGATTCCTTTAGAAATTTTTTAGCTTATAGCCCGCAACTCAAATCCGCCGATGCTATCCTGGCTTACGAACTCTCGCAAAGCGACGGACCTTTTGTGAATCCCTTGCGTTACCGGCGCGATAACCTCACAGCAAATTACACCCACCGGTTGAATATGGAGGAGAAGCTTGGCGTTAAATTTAATTTCGGGCGCAATAACTTTTATTCATCGGGACAAATTCCGCTTGATGAAGTTGCCGCCGGGCGTCTTGACCGTTTCGGGGTTATTGACCCGGATAATGGCGGCAGAATCAAAACCGCTAACGCCGGCATCTATTACCGCAGAGATTTCGCGTCGGGCGCGATATTGAAAGCCGATACTTTTATGGCGCGTTCGTTGTTTGATTTGTTTTCAAATTTCACCTTCTTTTTGAATGACGAAATCAATGGCGATGAAATTCAACAACACGATTCGCGGTTGCAGGAAGGCGCGAATGTGCAATTGTTAAAACCTTATAAACTATTCGGACAAAGCGCGCTGTTGGTGAGCGGCGCAAATTTTCATGCCAATCAAATCAATGTCGGGTTGTATAACACCGTAACCCGCAATCCGATTGCCACGGCAAGCAAAGCCCAGGCGAAGGTCACCAATGCGGCTGGTTACGCGCAAAACACCATTGATTTACTGAATGCGCGATTGAGAGTGACGGGCGGATTGCGGTATGACTATTTTCATTTCAATGTCGAAGATAAAATCGTGCCCGAATTTTCCGGCGCGCGCAGTGCCGCGCGCTTTCAACCGAAAGCCAGTTTCGCATTGACGCCATCGGCGCAAATCCCCGCGAATTTTTATTTCAATTACGGCAGAGGCATTTCCAGTCAGGATGCGCGCGGCATCGTTCAACGACCCGAAGGTGAACGGGTATCGACGACAGATTTTTATCAAGCGGGCACAGCGTATCATTTCAAACGCCTGTCGGTAAGCGGCGACCTGTTTTTGATTGATCGCTCAAATGAGCAGGTCTATATCCCCGATGATGGCAGCATCGAATTCAAAGGACCAAGTCGCGCCAGCGGCTTTGAAGTGAAGACTGCCGCGCAACTGACGCGCTACCTTGCATTCAATGCCGGAGTGACTAAAGTGATGAATGCTTACTATCGCGGCACTTCACCGCGAGTCTATGTCGATAGCGCGCCGCACGTGGTTTCCAATGCGGCGCTCACTTTAACCAACTGGCGCGGATTTAGTGGCTCTTTGCGGATGCGTTATACCAACAGCTACCGGCTGGATGGCGAAGACCCGGGCATCTTGGCATCCGGTTTAACCGTGATGGATTTGAGCCTCGCCAAACGCTTGCGCTCGTGGGTTGATGTCAACCTGTCGATAGATAACCTGACCGATAAACGCTATTTTGAAACCCAGAACTATTTTGCATCGCGTGTGCGACCGGGTGAGGCAGCGATTGCCCGCATCCATGCAACCCCCGGTTATCCGATAACTGTCACTGTGGGATTGACCTTGCGATTTTTTGGCAAATAGCTGTTTGATTGCGGCGGTTGATTGAAAGTTAAGGCGGACGAGACGGCTGATTGATTTTTTCAGCGGTGGTAAACATGACCGGCAATTATTTTTTGAAATATTTTTTTCCGTAAAAACCCAAAACAAATCCGATTTTGTGGGACTCGCGTAAATCCCTGTGTAAATCGCAAACGCAAAAAGATCTAAAAAATTAGATGGCTTTATTGCGTATTTAATCATTAACAAACTCTGAAAGGATTGGCTGAATATGAAAAGAATATTGACAGTGATGATGGTTGTGTGTGCCTTGGCGATTGGTTCGGTGTTTGCAGAAGACGGAATGAAAAAATCGTTGTATGAGCGTCTGGGCAAGAAAGAAGCGATTACCGCAGTGGTCGATGAATTCCTCAAAAATGTTGTCGGGGATGATCGCATCAACAAATTTTTCGCCGATACGGTTAAGGATCAGAAACAGGTTGCCAAATTGCGCAACAACCTGATTGACCAGATTTGCGAAGCCACCGGCGGACCCTGCAAATACAAAGGCAAAAACATGGAAAAAGCTCACAAAGGCATGAATATCAGCGATGCCGATTTCGGCGCACTGGTTGAAGACCTGGTGAAAGCTTTAGACAAATTCAACGTTCCGGCAGCCGAAAAGAATGAATTGCTCGGCGCGCTCGCTTCATTGAAAGGCGACATCGTCGGCAAATAGTTCGCAAAGCAAATAACTTTAAACTCGGTTCTTCAGCCTGAAGGGTAAAAGCCTTTCAGGCTTTTTTATTTGACTAGCGAATAACTCAACCGTTCCAACTAACGTCTCGTCTCAATTTTTAAGGGAACAAAGATTCGCGCAAACCAGTTTGTGGTTGCGAGGTGAATGTATGAAGGTCAGAGCTTTTCTATTTAACAAATTATTTGCAAGTTTTTGCCTGTTTCTTGCATTAAGCTTACAAGTTTTTGCAAATGCCCGGAGCCAGACGAAGGTCAATGTGAAAATCGATACAGCGGAAGCCGAAGCGGCGCTTGCCATCATCGAAAAAAAACAACGGAATCAACCGCTAAGCGAAAGCGATTGGTCGAGACTGTTTAACAGTGAAGGTTATGTGCGGTTGAAAAAACGTGAAGCGCAATTCAAACGTCCGTTTACCGACGAAGAGTTCAAAGAGTTTATGCTCTCGGATGCGCTCGCGCAAAAAGCGACGGCGCTTGCTGAAACCTTAAAGAGTTGGCAAGGCGCAGACGTGCAGGCGGTTGCCGGTCGCGCGCTCGCCTATTTGCCTAAAAATGCCCGAATTCAAGCGAAAATTTATCCGATGATTAAACCGCAGGAAAACAGTTTCGTTTTCGAGGTCAATAGCGACCCGGCGATTTTTCTTTATCTTGACCCAATGGTGAGTCAAAGCCGCTTTGAAAACACCCTGGCGCATGAACTCCATCACATCGGTTATGGCAGCAGTTGTCCGACCCAGCAAATGAAAGCGGTGAATGCCAAACTCCCAGCGAAAACCCAAGCGGTTGTGCAATGGCTGGGGGCATTCGGTGAAGGTTTTGCGATGATTGCGGCAGCCGGTGGCGCGGACGTTCACCCGCATGCGGTGAGTAACGATGAAGAACGAATTCGTTGGGATAAAGATGTCGCGAATTTTAATCAGGACTTGCGAACGGTTGAAAAATTTTTCTTCGATGTTCTGGAAAATCGCTTGAATGAAGAGGAAGAAAATAAGATGGGCTTTTCGTTTTTCGGTGTGCAGGGTGCCTGGTACACCGTCGGCTGGAAAATGTGTGTGGTGATTGAAAAGACCTTGGGGCGGGAAAAATTGATTGAGGCATTCTGCGACCAGAAATTATTGCTGCCGACCTATAACGCGGCGGTTAAAAAATATAATCAAGCGCATAACCAATCGCTGGTTGAATGGTCGCCAAAACTGATTCAGGCAATAAACGGCGCAATAAAGTAGCGGGTAAATGAATTGTTTGAATGATTCGAGTGGTAGAACCTTTTAGGTGAATTGAAAAAAGCGGCACGAAAGGATGCCGCTTTTCATTAGAAACAATTGGTTGTTGCGCTGATTTTTTAAGGCTCGACTTTCACTACGCCTGCCATGTCGTGCCCGCCTTTTTCGCCGTGCAATCCGCAGAAATAAGGAAAGGTTCCCGGCGCGTTGAAGGTATGTTCAAAACGCCCGCCCACCGGAAGCACCTCGGATTTGAAGGCATCGTCATCGGCTTCAATGGTGTGTTTGCCGATTTCATCTATCCATTCAACCGTGGTTCCCGCTTTGACGGTTATCTCTTTCGGTTCAAATTTGAAATTGGTGAGTTTAATGGTGACTTTATTGGGCGCAGTTTTTTGCGTCTCGGTGGTTGTCATCGACGTTGTCGGTTGAACCGGGGCTTGATGAACATACCAGTAATAATAAACCCCGAAGCCGAACAGCAGGACAGCCCACCACAAAGCGAGTTCGGTGCGCATCCAGGGTTTGTAATTATCGAAGCGTAATTTTTTCGGCACCAGATTGGTCGCCGCAACCAGCACGATGTAAAGCCCCAGCAGTTCGGCAATCGTTCCCAATCCCGCGTGAATCAACGCGACCAGATAATAGGGGTCATTCAAGCCTTGCGGAATTTGCGGTTGCACCTGCCGATGAAACGAAGGTGACATCACCAGAAAAATCATCACCAGATTCAGCAGCATCACCGACGATTGGCAATATTTATGCGCCGTATAATTTTTTTTGCGCGCCAGCGCCCAACCGACGAGCAGCGCCAGCCCCATCACGATCTGCACAACGAGATTGAGATTCGGGTAATTCATCATTCGCTCCTGATTATGGTTATTGAATAAATATTTGTGAAATACCGCACATCAATACGCGAAAACTCATCTGCGCGGATTGATGTTGCAAAAAAATCAGCTGGCGCATAACCTGTGCGACACTTTGAAAATTTACTGAGGGGAATCAATGAACTACATCGAAGAACAGAGAGTCGTTGCGGATAAGACTAAACTCTACCTGCGGCGTTATGCATCGGCTAACTCACCAACCGAAATTGTCATTGTGCATGGATTCGGCGAACATTCGGGAAGATATGAACTGCTGGTTGAACATCTGTTGGCGCAGGGATTTTCGGTCACTACTTATGACCATCGCGGGCATGGTAAATCCGCAGGGCTTTACGGGCATGTGGATGGGTTCGCGGATTACGAAGATGACCTCGAATTCATCGTCTCGGCGATTTACGCTGAACAGCAACCGAAAAAACTTTTTCTCGTCGGGCACAGTATGGGAGGACTTGTGGCGCTCAGGTATTTAATGAAGCCGCGCGCCAACATTAGCGGCGCAGTGATTTCCGCGCCGCTAGTCGAGATTGCCGCCAAGGTTCCGGCAAGCAAATTACTGATTGCCAAAATCAGCGCCAAATTATTGCCGCGAATGCGTATGCAAAATGAAATCAATCCGGCGGTCTTGAGCCGCGATGCCAGCATCGGCAAGGCTTACGCGGCAGACCCGCTGGTTGGCAAAATGGTCAGTTCGCGATGGTTCGTCGAAGCGGTAAAAGCCATGAATGAACTGCAATATCAGGCTTCACAGATTACTTTGCCACTACTGGTCATGCATGGGACAGAAGATAAGCTGGCAAGTTGTGAAGCGACGAAAAAACTATTTTCACAAATTCGTTCGGCGGATAAAGAGTTGAAAATCTACGAAGGCTACTACCACGAGTTGTTCAATGAACCCGAAAAGCAGGAGGTTTATGAGCGGGTTTCCGAGTGGCTCAATTCACGGTCAGGTTGAGCGACAGGCGGGAATTTCAATGGCGCATTTGCAACCTCGCCAAAAATCGAGCCTTCGACTTATCTTGGGTTGCATCGTTTGGCGCTGTGCAACTCAGGAATAAAAAATGGTGGTTTGCAAAACGATTTACTGAGGTTGAGAGAGCAGTCTCTGACCGCGATAAAGACCTTAAAGTAAACGCCATCGCAAATTGCTCTGGAGGCTCACATTGATTTTATTTTTATATAGCGCCAGACATCAGGGAAATTGCTTATCACCGCAAAAAACACAAACAGCAACAAGATTCCTGATACGATATACCATATGTTCATTATGAAAATCTCCTTCACAAGTCCTCAGGTTTAAGGACAGGTTAATCACCGTTTGCCATCCGGGTCACCGGCAGAGTTTTTAAATTTGAAATTTCGTCGCCCAGGCGATGGCTCAGAAATATCTGGTTAATAATAATCATTGTGCCAACGATGACTAAAAACAAATTCACCGGTTCGCCCGATTCGCCAAATATCAACAGGTAGACAGCTCCTTGAACAAAAATCAGGCAGACGAGATAAATCAGCAACGCCGGTTGCCGCGATACCATGAACAGGTAGAGCAACAGAATGGTGGCAGCGCCGAGGTAATACACATGTCCGTTGTGTAAGCTTTCGGCGAACGCCCAGACCGGGTAGCCCAACATCATCACCATAATGGTGATGGGCAATAAATTTTTCCACACGAAACGAATCCCACGTTTGAACCGTCCGCTTGCGGGCGCTTGGCGATTGACGGTGGTTGATTGGTGAGCGGGCGTTTGCGCTTTACGCAACAGCCTGAAACATAAATAGAGTCCAAACAGACTCAGGTAATATTCGGTCATCGCAATTTTTAAATGCATGCCGAGCAGATAAAAGGCTGCGATGAAAGCGAAAGCGGTTATGTCCTGTAATAATCTTCGCTTGTGAATAAAGTACAGAAACAGGTAAAGCGCGGCGACCAGAAACGCCGCAATAACCGGCAAGGAATTTTCCAGGCGATTGATGATTGCCAGCAATAGCGATAGCAATGCCAGACCGTGAATGATTTGTCGCAAAGCGGTTCGCGCGAGTTGTTCGGATGGTCGATTCGGCAGCAGAAAATTGCCGCCAAGATGTAACCAAGCCCAGAGCGCCAAGGTGAGGGCTTCATAGCCAACCGGTAAGCCTAGCGGTTGAAGCGCAGCAATCACAAAGGCTGCGCCCGCCAGATGTGCTACCCAGTAACCGACCATCTTCAAGCGTTTGAATTGTATGATGACTTGTCTGTCAATCACCTCTCTGCCCGGCTCCCAGGCGACGGGCGATTGATTTTCTCCAAGCCCGATGAGCAACCCCAACCAGAGCGGCAGAAAAACGACAGGCGAAAATTGTCCCCATCCCCAATCGACAACGGCTACGGTGACGCTGAGGGCAAATCCCCAGAACAGCGTCAAGCGAGCTTCAAAATGCATCTTGGTGGCAAATCGCAACCAGCGATAGATGCCGACCAAACCGACGGAAAGCAGGCTGAGCAACAACAGGCTGATTCGTTCAGGAAGCCGGACGGTCGCCAGGCTTGCGGCGGCAGTGACCATAAAGAGAAAACTCAGATGCATCCAGGATGAACGTTCACTAACTGACCGCCACAAAAACAGCAGCGCGCTACAGAAGATAATCATCATTGCGAGGTCTAGGCTGTAAACTGCCGTGAATGCCGAAAGCAAGAGCGCGATATAACCCGCTACTTTGAGGGTCACCATCGGATAAAGCGGGTTGGGGTTTTTGCTGATGATTAAATAAATGACCGCGAAAATAAACGGCACCAGCGCCGCGCCATACACAGTTGCCGACATCGCCAACCAGAATCCTGTGCCGGCGGCGACCAACAATAAAAGCGGCAGATAAGCAGTAATGGTGATGAATGAAACATTGAATACCAGCCCGAATTGAGTAAAGGCAATGCTTGGATGGCGACGCTTCCAATAACTCCCGCTTAAAAAGGCGACGCTCACGCCAATCAGCGAGATTGGCGCAAGTAAAGAGATTTGATGGGGGAATTGAAACGTAAATGGCAATGCCAGTGGTTGCGTAACCGGCAATTGAAAATGGATGTGGGTCAAGACCAACCAGAAAGGCGTCCAGAAAAATATCAGAGCCAATCCGAGAAATACGGATAGCCAGTGAGCGGCTTCCTGGAAGGGATAGAATCGATAGGCTCTCAGATAAATTCCCATCAGGGTCAGCAGGCAAACCCAAAGCGTCGTGGCGACGATATAACCGGCGATGGGTGAGTTAAAGTAATAAAGGCAAGCTGTGAAAAATGTGGTCAACGCCAGGAAAAATGCCAAGCCGAAAAAGCGATTGGCGTGACCGAAAGCTTTGGTCGTCCAGGCAAGCCGGAAAAGAATGACCGCGATGATAAAAAGCGCCAGCAGGTATTCACCTCTGGGTTCGGCGCTGAAAGCCATGACCGTCACAAGCGTATTGGCGAGCAGCACGCCGACCGTAGAAAAAGAAAAATGGTTGTCGGGTTGCAGTTTGCCATAGGTCGTGATGGCTTGATACGCAAGCGCAAATCCGATAAGTAACCAGACAATCGTGTTGGAAGACCAGTTCAAGGTGAAGCGCGTCAGGTAAAGTAATGTCGCAATCGAGCCGGCGAAAAAGTATGGATAAAACACTACGGAAAATCGCCTTCGTTCGCGACGCAAATATCCCATCAGGTGATAGGTCACGCCGACCAATAACACCGTCGATGCGCTGTGAAAAATGTTCCCTTTGAGCAACACGGTATAGAGAAAGAAGGGTGCATAGAGGTTGAGCGGAAAGATGACATCTCCGAGAACCAGCAAGGTTGTGCCGAATGCAAAGGTTTGCGGGTTTCGACGGGCAAAATGACCGGTCGTCCAAGCCACGACGTTGATGGCGCAAAAGGTCAGCGCGAGTACGCCGGTTGCCGCATTGGGATTTAGGGTGACTTGAATCGAATAGGCGGCGCTGGATAGAAAAACAATGGCTACGCCGATATACCCGACGATGGCGGTAAGTTTACTGAAGCGCAATTGGTAAATCTCCATAACTTTTTCCTCTTCATCCCCAGCCGTCAAAGTTTGTGCGTTGCTGAGTAAGCCCTGGCTTTTAGGTTATCGGGGTTACACAAAATTGTTTGTAATTTCGCTGGGGGACAGAGGCGGCTCAAAGAAAATCCTGAGCGGTCGTTGTTAATCGAAGGGCGCGTATTGACAATTATCTGAAAGCTCATCAAGGCAAAGTCACCGGTTTAAATCTGAAGCGACAATTGGCTGCGACCTGGTGTGCGAGTTGGCAAAGCCCCGATATTTTCAAATGCAGACTTCCGACAATCGGAACTGGCGGTTATAACGGTCATCGACGTTTGCTTAACAAACCACACCTTTACACGAGAACCGATAAGCGGCTTGCCAGACGAAAAGCTTCTGCGGATATCGCTTCAAGTTTTGTCTCTCCATTAATGATGACTGCGAGAATGGCGCTTTTTCCGACGCGAAACAATAGAACCGCGCCGGTATCGCCTTTCAATTGGATTTGTTTGGCGTCACCCAGCCGCATGTAGGTACACATCTTGTTTGCAATCGCCAGCAGTGCGGCGCTGGTCGACCCTACCTGTACTTTTTCGACCATTGAAAGTGACGTGCTTTCCAGGACACTGCCTTCGATTCTGGCGAGCGCGACCGCCTGAATGTTGGGGTTGGTTTCCTGTAAAGATTGGAGCGCATGAACGATTTCGGTATTCGATGAACTAAGCATTTTCACCCCTCTCCCTTGACAATCTTGTTTTAAGAATTGCCTGCAAAAACCTGTCTGCCAAAAATAAAAAACCAGGAACTCGCAACCTGGTGCGCCCGACCAATGGGAGGTTGAATCAGCGGGCAGGGGAAATTGATTTGACTACAGCAAGCTGACTTCGACTTCACACCACTTATCGCCCATCGCGATACATTTTGTCTCTTGAGTCTTCACCCGCAGTCCCATAAAAATGTCGGCAAATTCGGTGAGCAACCCTTGATTGAGATAACAAAACGGCGTGTTGCGCCTGAGTTCCCGACACTCCGGGCAGTTGTCGATGGTGATGACCAGCAAGGATTCGCCGCGCATGGTCGCCCGCACCACGCCCGGATTATCTTTGGCTGCCAGCACTGCCGCCTGTCCGATAGCCGGTAATTTGTTTGCTGCATATTGAAATTGTTCAATCAGGCGTTTGATCTGACCGGCTTTCTCCTCATTCATTTTTTTCATTAATATCTGCCCGGTTTGAAAAGCCACCATGCTGAAGCTTTCTTGTAAAAACTCCAACAAGGTATCGCGATAACGCAGATATTCATTAAGCGGAATCTGTTCCGGCAAGGTTTCCGGGTGGGTGAAATCCATCATTCCGGGCTGCCCCAAAAGCACCTGTACGAGCGTCTCCCCGCCGATTTGCTTTAAGGATTCCAACCCGGCAACCACCAGACTTTTTTCTAAAGTTTCCATGTCCTCCACGATTCACTTTCTCCTTACAAAGTTGGAACAATTAATGTCCGGCAATTTGTCTGTGCCGAAAGGGCTGAATTTAATTAGGCTGGGTGCTGATACCGGTTGCTCTCTGCCATCGCGATTGAGCGATCATCGGACTGACTACAGCTTTGCTGCAACCTCCAATCAACCGAATCCCCAGGTGAATTTAAGTGCGGTGTGAGTTGAATTCGGATTAATCGGGTGCTCGCCTTGAGGAGTTGCGTTTGCGAGAGCAGGTATTGAAGAACAGACAGGCGAACATCGTAAGCATCCGGTCATTAATAAATTCGCAATTTATTCAAATAAAAAAACTGTCATTTGACAATTTATTACGATTTTCTCTGGTTCGTCATTCTTATATTGAGGAAAGATCCAGAGACTTTGTCGTCAATTTAATGGTTCCCCTATATGTTTATCAACTTCGTAGTTTAACGCCGAGCCTATTATCTGCCGCTCAAAGCGGAAGTCAACAGTTTTTTAGGTTGGATTCCGCTGCCGGTGCAGACTCCCTCGCCTATAAAAAACTCAAGATTGCCAGAGACGAACGGCGCTGTGAAAGAAGCCTTTGGCGCATTTTCGTGAGCCTCTCGGGTTAATCCTCATCCTCAAAATAAAGCTCGGTATTTTGATAAGCGATGACTGCGCCTTTGCCTTGCTCGGCGGTGCGCTTGATGAAGAGTTGAAGATAAAAATACAGCTCGCGAATATTGCTGAGCAGGTCGTTATCTTCGCCGTCCGCTTGCCAGCGTTCAGGGTAGATATGATTTGCGTCAAGCGTTTTGAGGTCATATAACTCTTCGCCGAAATCATCAGGGCTGATGTTGGCGATGGCGGCATTGAAGCGAGCCACCTGTTCGGGATTGAGATAGCGCACCTCTCCCATTTCGTTCTGACCGATGGTTTCACCGCCTTTAAACAAATAGCAGAGCGGTTCAGCGCCACCATCGCTTATGCCTGTGAGCAGATAGGTCAGGGCCTGCCAGTAGAAATGAATATCGACTTGCGAAGGCGCAGCTAAAAAAACCTTTAACGCCTGCGGGTCGACTCGTAGTTCGGCGACATCGCTTACCGACCTGAGACTACAGGTTTTGCCATACACCGATTTTCGCATCGCATTCTCCACAGGTGATTTTTATAGGTGGTCGTAGAGCAGAACATACCTGATAGCAGCTATCATTTTTTGCCTTTTGCCGCAGCTTTTTCAAGATTTTCTTTTACTCTGAATTTCACCATTTTGCTGATCAGAGCGAAAGGTATCGGTTTATTCAAAGGAAATCTCACTGCGCCTTTTGAATTTTCGTAAGCCGATAATTCCGCTTTGAATTGCTCAATCGCGCCTGGCGTTGGATAAAACCCGATATGATTTTTGAACGCCGCAAAATGCACCAGATTGCCGTTTAAAGTAAAAGTCGGCATACGATATTTAATGGCTTCTTGGGCTTTCGGCGCAGCTTTGCGAATAGTCTGTCTGATGTTTTCGAGAAGCCGCTGAATATCATCAGGGAAGCCGGCAATATACTCATCAATGTTTTTAGGCGTTGTTTGATTCGTTTTCATCATAATTCCCCATAATTCCGAGCAATACTTGAACCATTCAACCAGACAATCAAAGATGGTGTGAGCTACTTCAATTCCTTGTTGTAGTAGCCCACAAAATCGAAGTAAGTTAGCCCATCTATAGATAGATTGTCTTCTATTTCCTGAACTCGCCAATAATGCTTTGAATAATCATCAGAAGCCAACCGTCAAATTGCTTGAGTAATTCGATTATAAAAAGCTTAACTTCCGTAATTCCAGGAACTCTTCCACTGACATCTGCGACTATGGTTATAGAGGGTTTGTTGCCAAGCTTACTTAAAAGGTTTTGATAATCCTCGGATTCAAATTCCGTTTGATAGTCATGGTAAAACTCAATATAAAGAACGGGAGTTTTTTCATTTGGATAGCGCCACATTCCATCAGCACTACGCATACCAACAAACGAGGTTAGCCACTCAATAACTTCTTCTTCAGGTGCATTCTTGAGATGTCCGAAAACTGATCTCATCTGTTTGTGTATAGAGACTGAATGGCTAATGGGTGTTTAACAGCTATTCCGTAAGTCGGGATTGTTGATTTGGAGTAAACCACAATTCCCACTAACCCCATGTCTGAGAGGTGATGTTCGATCCCTCTAGCTCCGGAATATCTTCAATCCTCAGTCAAAGATTCGTCAGGAACCCAATTGAAATAGCCGAATGGTTCAAGCTTGCCACCGCAAAAGCACCTTTGCTCTGCATTGTAAGCACAAGGAGTCTGACACGATTGGCACAACAGGCTATCTCTATTCGGTGTCAGTGCTCCGTAGCGGCGTTGATTAAATATTGCAATGGAAAAAATGATGAGAAAGAAAAATACAAAAATGATTAGTGCCCTTATCCCGGAAGTTGAAGACTCTGAATAAAATATGAATCCTCTGAAACTGCCGCGATAGCCTAATAAATAAACAATAAAACTCGCCGTTGAGATACCAAGCGAGACTAGAAATGGTCGAAGCTTATCATTGCATTTTTGCGCTTGAAGTTTCTGCCAATTTTCAATCTCTTTTTCTGATTTGCGAACCCACATATTTATCTGGAGAAAAAGGAAAATAAGTCCTCTAATAAAACAGCCTTATGCTAAGCGAATCAATTTTTAATTTCAAGCAAATGAGTTTATCGCATAACGGCTTTTATATCCTGCAACCGATGGCAGGATGAAATCGGCTGCATAGGATGAACGGATTTGCTGAGCAATGCTTATGAAATGAAATATCTATAATTTTGCGAAATGCGTATCAGGGGCGGAGATGGCACCGAGTTGTTGCATTAAACCTAAGAAATCGGACTGGCTCCAACGCTCGACGCATTTGCCGTTGGCAAAACGCAAAATGGTAATGCCCGGAAGCGCAATGGCTTTGTCGGTTGCCGCCAAGCCGTTGAAATCGCCTTGATGCGTCGCGTACATCACGAACCGGCAGGCTACTTTGTCGCCGCTTGCAAACACCTCTTCGACTTCGACACGCGCATCCGGGAAAGCCAACCACAACTGTTGATAGAACTGTTTGATACTTGCAAGTCCCGGTTCGACTTCCGCATAGCTTTGCAACACGGCGTTGTCGTCGTAAAGCGCAAAATAGCTTTCGCGGGTTGCCGGATTGTTGAATTGTTCCAGTGCGCGATGAAGAACTTCAATATTTTTTTTCAACTGACATGACAGTTACCCTTTCCAATTTTTATAAAGTGAATCCGTTGCTTGCGAGGGCTTGGTAACAAATCACTGCGCCAAGTGTGGCGATAACTAAAGAACTGATGACCGGCAACACATAAACCAGTTTGCTTTGTTGTACGGGGCGTTTTAATAAACGTCCGGCGTAAAGGAAAATCAAACCGACCGCGGTCAAGGTTGCCGCCAGTCCCGCGCTGAACGCCATCACTAAAAACAACCCATATCCGACGCGACCAAGTGAAATCGCGGTGAGCAAGACGACCAGCGCCGAAGGGCAGGGAAGCAAACCGCCCGAAATGCCAAGCGCCAGGAGACTCCGCCAGGTGATGGGCGACCCATCGGTTCCCGGCGGCAGATGCGTATGGGTGTGCCCGTCGTGCGTGTGGGTAAAAGTCTGGAGTCTGGAGTCTGGAGTCCGGAGTCCGTGCGCCAAGTGTTCGTGATGGTGTGGTTGTTGTTCGCGGGTATGTGAATGGGTGTGTGGTTCATGAGAATGATGTGAATGCGCGTGTGCGAGCGCCGGTTCGTGATGATGCTCATTATGCGAATGCTGGTGATGTGAATGATGATGGTCGTGATGCCGTCCGTCGATTGAATGCGAATGGTGATGATGTCCATCATGCGAATGCGTGTGTTGCTCATCGTGTGAGTGATGGTGCGAGTCGGATTTGTAGCCGAGCGCGACCGCCAGACGTTTGAAAAAAAGATTCAAGCCTAAAAACAGCACCATCACCCCGGAAATTAAACTGATAATCGGAAATAATTTTTCCGGCAGAATGTATTTTGAGGCAAACAGGGTGACAAGCCCCAGAGCGAATACGCCTAAGGTATGGGTGATGGTAACCGTCATTCCCAAAAACATGGCGTGGCGCGCGGTGCCGCGTGAGCCAACCAGATAAGCCCCAACCACGGTCTTGCCATGACCCGGCGACAAGGCGTGAATGGCTCCGAGTCCTGTGGCAATGAGTAAGCCAAATAGCGCAACCGGCAGCGTCAATTCCTTCACGGTAATCAATTCAACCAGGTGGTCGCGATTCGGTTTGATGGCGCGACCTTCGCGGGTCATCAAGATTTGCGCGTTTGCAGGCACGGCGGTTGTCGTGAAAGCGAGTTCGGCGCTGCGTTCATCGAGCGGCGCTGCAAGCCGGTCTTCGGGATAGGCTCTGAGTTCATCGGTAATGCCATTGGCAAATGCCGTGCTATCGAAAACTGCCAGCCCCGCGTCAGGCGCGATGACGATTTCATGCCACCCTGAGCGTTCGGTGTGGTTGCTATCTCGATAAACTAATCGTTGTGTGTCATTGGTGGTTTTAATGTTTGATGAAAACTCGCATTCAATCCTTAACGTCGGTAGTCCACCATTACCGTCGGGCGTTGAAACCGTTTGCGAAAGCGTTTTGAGTTCAAGCGGTTCACCATCAAGCAAGAGACTCAGCCCCTTGGCATAAAGCTTTGCGGTTTGCTCGCCGTAAGCCGTCAATGCCGCTTGCGAAGGCTTGCCGTTATTATCCGTGTCGAGGGTTGCGAGCGTTTGAAATGCCGGGATTTCCGCCATATCGACAACGTAACGAATATTGATGCGGTCGCGATGTATCTGAATGCGCGAATAGTGATTGACCGTGAAATTGCCGAGCGGGTGGGCTGATAAGCTTTGATTGAACACCGAGAAAACCAGAATCAATAAAATCCCTGTGAAATAAAATGGTTGAATGCTGGTGAATAATTTTTTTTTCATCATAAACCTTCGATTTTTAAACTGAAAACCAACCTGCGCTTTCCCTACAGCGCATTTCGTTTATATGGATTGGCGCAGGCTAACGGATTTCGGCAAGCGCGCGCTTCGCCTGCAAAGCCTGTAGCGCGTCGAATTCAGGATTAAGGATGAGGGCGCGATTTAAAAAATCACGCGCCGCCGCCAAATCGCCCGCCGCTTTGGCAATCATACCCGCGTGATAAAAAAGCCTGGCGTCGCGTGTGCCTAAGTTTAAAGCCGCTTGGATGGCGCTTTGCGCTTCGGCAATTTTCCCGGCTTTCAACGCCGTCCACGCCAAGGCATCTGCGCCATAAATATCGCGGCGCGTTTCATATTCCAATTTTGCTTGCTGGTACGCCGCTTCGACATGCAAATCGTGGTCAGCATAAAAGAGCGCGATTTGCCGATTGTAAAGCGTCCCCTGGGCTTGATTGAGTTTGTTGATTTGTTCGACCAGCGCGTACTGCGCTGTGGCTTCTTTGTCGCGCCCCGCGAGTTTGTATAAATCGCCAAGCGTCGCCACAAAACCGGGGTCGGGCAAAATCCGGGTTGCCTGTTCGAGATTTAAAATCGCACTGGCGAAATCGCCTTTAGCGGCAAGCGCGCGACCGAGTGCGGCAAGGGCGCGAAAATAATTGGGGAAGGTGATGAGCGATTCGCGAAACTGTTGTTCTGCGGCGTCATAATCGCCGGTTGAAAAATAGACTTCGCCGAGTTGCCAGCGATTCCAGGCAATCGCTTCACGCGAAGGCGAGGGCTGATTTTGAGCAAAGATAATTGCATTGGTGAAATGGATTTTTGCGGCTTCGGTATTGCCTGCAAGCCAGGCGAGTTTTGCCAGGCGGCTTTCAATACTTGCGCCATCCGTGCGTTTATCAAGTTGGTGAAAGACGGCTTTGGCTTTTTCGTATTCGCCGAGTTCGATGAGCGTATCGCCAAGCAAGAGATGGGGAGAACTTTTTTTCGCGTCGAGTTGAATGAGTTGCTCGGCATGTTTACGCGCAGCGACGAATTCGTGCGAAGTGAATTCGACCTGGGCAATGGCTGCAAGTCCGCCCGCGTTTTGCTCTGCCGGTAAAATGTTCAATGAAGCCTTTGCCGCTTGCGAAGCCAATTGCAAGAAGTTGAGGTTGCCGGTTTCACGAACTTTTTGCAGGTAATAACCGGCAAGTTTGTTGTAGGCGATGAAATCTTCATTATCCATTTTGACGCGGGCTTCGAGGGCGCGAATGGTGGCATCGGCGGATTCCGCTTCGTTAGGGATGGCAATTGCCGCAGGAATGGGCGGGGCTGTAGGGTTTGAAGTAATGACTTCACCGCCGCAGCCCTGCAATAGCAGTGTGAAAGTAAAAACTGAGAAAGCGATGAATAAATTAGCAGGCAACTTTTTCATAAACTTCACCAAGTAAGCGCGACATCGTGTTGTGAATGATTGAATCATCTGGATGCTGGCTTCATTTTCGGAGCCAATAGAATTTTTAAATGATGAGCTTTGATTGAATTAATTCAATCAAAGCTCATCATTAAAGAAAAATTACAACGTCTGATCAATTGCGGGTGTTGTCGTCTGTGGTTCCGCTGGCGCGCGGTTGTTGCGGCGGCGCGAGGAATGGGAACGTATTGGTGAAAGCGACATCGTTGACGTTGACATTGTCGCCGGTGGTTAATGCTTGATTGGTGACAAAAAACAGGAAGGTATCAACCACGTCATCCGCAAGACGCCGCCCGTTCGGAAAACCTGCGCCCGCAGTTGTCCCGCTTCCTGTGCCGGTATTGGGTATCGAAACATTCAAACGCAGGGAATCGCCTTTGGCAACATAAACGCTTGCGAGAATGCCGATATTGGTGTCATTGGTGCCCAGGGCTTTCAACGTTGCGACAATGTCTCCGGCAAATCGGCCTTGGGCATCATCAAAGGTGGTCGCGAAGTTGTATTCATCTTTGCGCAGGAAGGGAATCACCAAAGCATTGAGTCCGGGGTTGCCGCTGCGGTCAAGAGTTTGAAAGCCGCCGGTCAGGTTGATGGAACCATCTTTGCCAATCACGGTTCGACGCGGTCGTTGCGTGACACTGTCTACGCCGATAACGTTGCCGCCGGGATTGTTGCTGGTTGTAACCAGACGAAAGTAGGTCGTTGGGATGCGCAAAGCAATAGACATAATGTTATAGCCGGCGAAAGAGTCGCGACCTCTTTGCAGTTGCGTCGCATCAACGTTGCCCGCGAGTACCGAAGCGCGAAATCGCGAAAAACCCGGAATGTCAAAAAAGAATGGGTCATCGGTAATGCCTGCAAAGAAAGAAACGCCGGTTCCGGGGTCTGTCGTAACCACAAATGATGGCGGAGTGGCTGCCAGTGAAGCAGGCGTCGTCGGCGCGGTGAAGGTTTCACCGAATGGCAAAACCACGGTGGCGGTTTGCGGAGTGGTCGGACCGGTGCGCGGCGTAAACGTAACGTCAAGGGTCTGGTCGGGGCGCGCGTCGCCGGTGGTTTCAATATTGAAACGATAACGAACATTCGGGTCGAAAAAGCCGAAGTTTGTGTTTTCGCCCGCAGCAATAAAGCCGCGAACCGTGAGAATCAAGACCACAAATTTATTGTCGTTAGGATCAAGGAACGCATAAGTGTCACCCTGATCGATGCCTTGGTCGCTGGCATTGATTGGCGCATCGGCATGGTCTGAAGCGTTGGTGTTTGATATGGGGATGATAAACATGGCGAGGGCAATGGTGATCGCCAGCACCATAAGCGCAATTCTTTGGTTACGGATATACGTCATCTTACATTCTCCTTAATTTTAGGAATAATTGTTAAGGGAGTTAAAGTTTTGCCGGAACGAGTCCGAGTGATTTAACCCCTGATCATCTTGTGAGACTGGAAAACATCTGTAATGATTCATCCTGCGATAACAACCGGTGTTCGGGTTTTAGCAAGAATCATAAACTTCCAGCCTTTCGCAATTGGTTTAGTGTGATTACAACCCCTCCTACGAAGCGACGCTTGCAGATGGATGTCACAGGAGAATTTATTTTTTAATTTTGGTAAGCCACCGGTTGATTGAAAACAAACGATGAATGAGTGGCGGAAATCGCGTACCGGTTACGAGGTCTTGTGAATTGCAAAAAGGCAGCAAAGGAGTTGAAAAATTTTCAGGAAAGATTTGACACCGGTAGTATCGAGTGCTAGTATCTGCAATTTCGCAGAGACGCTAGAAAGTGTTCTGACCATAACGGAGGCGTCGAGGCGATTGTTGAGTTGAAAAACTTGATTTGAAATAGCAGCGGAATAAACGCTATTGTGGCGTAAAAGGACGCAGGTCAACACTGCGTCCCGAATTGATGTCAAGAAGTTCTACACTGGATCACGCCACAGATAAGTTGGGCAAGGGGAAGCCCGTATCCGAAACGACTTGTCAGAACGTCCCCAACAGTGAATATAAAACCCATTGTGGGATTGGCGCAGATGTTTAAGCGTACCGAATATCTTGCGCTCCAAGAACCGGTTTTAATCCGAACCTATTTCGGACGAATTTTGTAAGGAGTAAAGCGTGCCAACACTGAATCAATTAGTTCGCAGAGGACGACAGGCAGTGAAATATAAAACCTCAAGCCCGGCGCTTGATGCCTGTCCGCAACGTCGCGGCGTCTGCACCCGCGTTTATACGCAGACCCCTAAAAAGCCGAATTCGGCTTTGCGTAAAGTTGCCCGTGTCCGTTTAACCAATCAGATTGAAGTGACCACTTATATTCCCGGCATCGGTCACAACTTGCAGGAACACTCCATCGTGTTGATTCGCGGCGGTCGCGTCAAAGATTTGCCGGGTGTGCGCTATCACGTGGTGCGCGGCACTTTGGATTCGGTCGGCGTCGCCAATCGCAAACAAGGTCGTTCCAAGTATGGTGCTAAACGCCCGAAAGAAGGCGCAGCGCCAGCTAAGAAGAAGTAAAGGATTAGCCGCGGGCAACCCGGTTGCCTCATTAGCAAGAGTGAAACTATGCCAAGAAGAAGAGTAGCAGCAAAACGCGAAATCCTGCCTGACCCGAAATATAATTCGATGATGGTGACCAAGTTCATCAATTCGTTGATGTGGGATGGCAAAAAGTCATTAGCCGAAAGCACCTTTTACGGCGCGATGGATGTGATTCAAAACAAAACTCAGGAAGACCCGCTCAAGATTTTCAAAAAGGCTATCGATAATGTGAAGCCTCGTGTTGAAGTCAAATCGCGTCGCGTGGGCGGTTCTACTTATCAGGTGCCGATTGAAGTTGACCCGAAAACGCGCGGCAACAGTCTGGCGATTCGCTGGCTGGTTTCTTATTCAAGAGGGCGCGGCGAAAAGACCATGATTGACCGGCTCGCTGGAGAAATCCTCGATGCCGCCAATAATCGCGGCAATGCTGTGAAGAAGAAAGATGATACGCACCGTATGGCAGACGCCAATAGGGCATTTGCTCATTATCGGTGGTAACGAATATAGGATTCAGGAATCAGGATTCAGGATTCAGTTCAACCACTTTTCTGAATCTTGAAGCCTGACTCCTGAATCCTGGAGTGTTATGTCGAAGCAAGTACCATTACAACGATTCCGCAATATCGGAATTATGGCGCACATTGACGCCGGTAAGACCACCACCACAGAACGCATTCTGTATTACACGGGGGTGTCTTATAAAATCGGCGAAGTCCACGAAGGCACAGCCGTCATGGATTGGATGGAACAGGAGCAAGAACGCGGCATCACCATTACTTCTGCCGCAACTACCTGTTTCTGGACGCGCAATAACGAAGAGTATCGCGTCAATATCATTGATACGCCGGGACACGTTGACTTCACCATTGAAGTCGAACGCTCCTTGCGTGTGCTTGATGGCGCTGTCGCGGTGTTTGATGCGGTGGCTGGGGTTCAACCGCAATCGGAAACGGTCTGGCGTCAAGCCGAAAAATACGGCGTTCCGCGCATCGCCTTCATCAACAAGATGGATAGACCGGGCGCGGATTTTGAACACGCCATTCAAACCATGCGCGAAAGACTGGGTGCCAATCCCGTCGCCATTCAGTATCCCATCGGTGCGGAAGATAAATTTGAAGGCATCGTCGATTTGATCACCTTGCAGGCATCCGTCTATAGCAAAGAGGACAAAGGCGCGGCACCGGACATTGTTGAAATTCCGGCTGATATTAAAGATGAAGTGATGGCATCGCGCGATAAGCTGATTGAAGCCTTAGCGGATGTCGATGACCAGATTGCCGAAAAATATCTGAGCGGCGAAGAGGTCAGCGAAGATGAAATTCGCGCCGCTTTAAGACGCGAAACCATCGCTTTGAAACTCACCCCCGTGGTTGCCGGCACAGCTTTTAAAAACAAAGGCGTCCAGCCGCTACTTGATGCGGTCATTGATTACTTGCCAAGTCCGCTTGATATTCCGGCGGTCACCGGCATCAATCCGAAAACTGATGCCGAAGAGACTCGCGCTGCCGACCCGAAAGACCCGTTTGCCGGACTGGTGTTCAAAATCATGGCTGACAAACATGTCGGTCAGTTGTCATTCGTGCGCATCTATTCAGGCACCTTGAAATCCGGCTCTTATGTGTTGAACACTGCAAAAGGCACAAGAGAACGTGTCGGTCGCATCATGCGTATGCACGCCAACAAACGCGAAGATATTGACGCGGCATCCGCCGGTGAAATCGTCGCGGTCGCCGGTCTCAAACAGGTCACCACGGGCGACACGGTTTGTGAAGAGTCGCGACCGGTTGTTCTTGAAGCGTTGGAATTTCCCGCGCCGGTCATCTCGCAAGCCATCGAACCTAAAACCCGACAAGACCAGGAGAAACTGGGCATCGGTTTGCAACGACTGGCTTCGGAAGACCCGAGCTTTAAAGTCTCGACCGATCAGGAAACCGGACAGACGATTATTGCCGGTATGGGCGAACTCCATCTGGAAATTCTGGTTGACCGTTTGAAACGCGAATTCGGCGTTGAAGCCAACGTCGGTCGCCCGCAGGTCGCCTATCGCGAAACCATCACTAAAGCGGCAGAAGGCGTCGGCAAATTCGTTCGTCAAACCGGCGGTCGCGGTCAGTATGGACATGCCGAAGTCAAAATTGAACCGAATGAAGCCGGTAAAGGTTACGAGTTCGTTAATGCCATCGTCGGCGGCGTCATTCCACGCGAATACATCAAGCCGGTTGACGAAGGCATTAAAGAAGCGCTCGAAGGCGGCGTGCTTGCCGGTTATGAAATGGTTGATGTCAAAGTGACGCTCCATTTCGGCAGCTACCACGATGTCGATTCATCGGAAATGGCTTTTAAGATTGCCGGTTCGATGGCATTCAAAGATGCGGCGAAGAAAGCCGCGCCGATCTTGCTTGAACCGATTATGAAGGTCGAAGTGGTCACCCCGGATGAATATCTCGGTTCAATTAACGGCGACATCAACTCGCGTCGCGGACGCATTGAAAGCATTGATGCGCGTCCCGGTACGCAAGTGATTACCTCTTATGTGCCGCTTTCGGAAATGTTCGGTTATTCAACCGAGTTACGTTCGATGACGCAAGGTCGCGCCACTTACACGATGCATTTCCATCGTTATGAAGAAGCGCCGCGCAGCGTTCGTGAAGAAGTCATTGCAAAGGTGCAAGGCACCGCAAAATAAGTTAAAGGGCAAAAGTAAAAAGGCAAACGGCAAAAGTTCTTTAGATTAGCTTTTGTCATTCAACCTGCCACCAAACTTTTGCGAAGGTATTAAAAATACTTTTTTCTATCTCAGGTGAGCGCATCCGGCGCTCACGGAAAAAGGAGTTAAGTTAGAAAATGGCAAAAGAGAAATTTGATCGCAGTAAACCGCACGTCAACGTCGGCACCATCGGTCACATCGACCACGGCAAAACCACTTTGACCGCCGCCATTACCAAAGTGCTTGCCAAACATAATCCCAAAAACGCTTTTCGGTCATTCGACTCTATCGATAACGCTCCCGAAGAGAAAGCTCGTGGTATCACGATTGCCACCGCTCACGTCGAATACGAAACCGCCAATCGCCATTATGCTCACGTCGATTGCCCGGGGCACGCCGACTACATCAAAAATATGATTACCGGAGCCGCACAGATGGATGGCGCTATCTTAGTCGTCGCCGCTACCGATGGCCCCATGCCCCAAACCCGTGAACACATTCTCCTGGCACGCCAGGTCGGGGTGCCGGCGATGGTGGTGTTTATGAACAAAGTCGATGCCGTCGATGACCCGGAACTTTTAGACCTGGTCGAACTCGAAGTGCGCGAGTTGCTCACCAGTTATGGTTTTCCCGGTGAAGAAATCCCGGTGGTGCGCGGTTCGGCATTGCAGGCATTAAACAGCGAAGGCGATGGCGAAAAACAGATTGATGAGTTGATGGAAGCCGTCGACAGTTACATACCGCAACCCGAACGGCAAACCGACAAACCGTTTTTGATGCCGGTCGAAGATGTGTTTTCGATTTCGGGACGTGGCACGGTGGCGACGGGGAGAATCGAACGCGGAGTGGTGAAGATGGGCGAAGAGGTCGAGATCGTCGGCATCAAGGACACTCGCAAGACGGTGGTGACAGGTGTGGAAATGTTCAAGAAGTTATTGGACAGCGGGATGGCAGGCGACAATGTGGGATTGTTGTTGAGAGGCGTCGACCGCAAGGAGATCGAACGCGGACAGGTGATTGCCAAACCCGGAAGTATCACGCCACACACCAAGTTCAAAGCGGAAGTATACGTGTTGAGCAAGGAAGAAGGCGGACGGCACACGCCGTTTTTCAATGGCTACCGGCCACAGTTTTATTTTCGGACGACGGACGTGACGGGAGTGGCGACGTTGGGCGAAGGAGTGGAGATGGTGATGCCCGGAGACAACACGGCATTGACGATTGAGTTGATCACGCCAATCGCGATGGAGAAGGGGTTGCGGTTTGCGATTCGCGAAGGCGGGCGCACGGTGGGCGCGGGCACCATCTCGGAAATTATTGAATAGTCCCTGCTAAGGCAAAGGGGAAGGATTATTGATTGCAATTCGCCTTTGCCTTACTTTAAGGTAAAAAGTTGTAGAGGAAATTATGCCAAGAGATAACATCACATTAGTTTGTCAGGAATGTAAAAATCGTAATTATGTGACGACCAAAAATAAAAAGAAGACGCCGGATCGTCTGGAATTCAAGAAATTCTGTCCGCGTTGTCGCACACATAAAGCGCATAAAGAGACCAAATAATTTTTAGGGGTATGGTGTCAACGGCTAGCACAGCGGTCTCCAAAACCGTTAGTCCGGGTTCGAATCCTGGTACCCCTGCCAAGATTTAAAGTTCATTAAAGTAGATTGGGTATTTTAAGCTTGTATTTGAGGGTATGTTAACCATGAGTATTACGACAGAATACACCGAAGACGAAAAACCTTTGCGGGAAGACAGTTCGCAAGGCGAAGAAAAGAAGGGCGTGGTAAAAACGCCTTCATTTATTGGCAGACTCGGCGAGTTTTATCACAACGTCAAGCTTGAAATGCGCAAAACTTCCTGGCCGACGCGCAGTGAAGTTTGGAATACCACCATCGTTGTTCTCATTGCAGTCGTATTTTTCGGATTTTACCTCTGGGGAATTGATTTACTCATCACCCTTGGATTTGAAGGTTTAGAGAAAACAATTAAGTAGGCGCTTATTATGGGCGATAAAAAATGGTACATCATTCATACCTATTCCGGTTACGAAAAGAAGGTTCGTGAATCTTTGCTTTCGCGCATAAAAGCCTATGCAATGGATAGCCAGATACTTGAAGTTCTGGTGCCCACGGAAACGGTTGTTGAAATGCGCGGTTCAAGGCGCGTGGAAACCCCGCGAATGATTTTTCCGGGCTATGTGCTGGTGCAAATCGTCACCGATGATAAAGGTGAGGTCGGTGAACGGGTCTGGCATTTGATTAAAAATACCCCCAAAGTCACGGGCTTTGTCGGCGGACAAAACCCGACTCCGCTAACCGAAGAAGAGGTTGATCAAATCGTTCACCACGTCACCGAAGCTGCCGAAAAGCCGAAACCCAAACATACCTTCACGCATGGCGAACAGGTACGAATTCTTTCGGGACCGTTCAGCGGATTTACCGGACAGGTCGAAGAAATCAACGCCGATAAAGGCGTTTTAAAAGTGATGGTCACGATTTTCGGGCGTTCGACACCTGTGGAATTAAATTTTCTGGATGTCGAAAAGCTCACATTTTCAGACGAAGAATAAGATTTTTGACAACTCGGTTGCTGATTTCTGGTTTTTAGTTCTCTAATTTAATCAGAGACTCAAAATCAGAAATCAGCAACCAGAAACTTAAATATAGAAAGGGGAGAGTTATTGGCTCGATGACGAGCCAACCTCGTAAGATACCCAATTATGGCAAAGAAAATAACAGGTTATATCAAGTTACAAGTTCCAGCCGGAAAAGCCAATCCCGCACCACCAATCGGTCCCGCACTCGGTCAACACGGCGTCAATATTATGGAGTTTTGTAAAGCGTTCAACGCCAAAACCGCAAATCTCGGCGATGTTAAAATCCCCGTGGTGATTACGGTTTACGCGGATCGCTCGTTTACCTTCATAACCAAAACGCCGCCGGTTACAGACCTGATCAAAAAGGCTATCGGGTTAGACAAAGGTTCGGCGACACCTAACCGCGACAAGAAAGGCACGATTTCGCGCAAACAGGTTGAAGAGATTGCGCGCACGAAAATGCCTGACTTGAACACCACGTCCGTTGAATCGGCAATGCGAACAGTCGAAGGTTCAGCCAAGAGCATGGGGCTGGAAGTCGTAGACTAATCACTTAACGCGCTGCGCGCCTTCGACGGTCAACCCGAAATCTTCAACATCGTTTTCGGTTAAGTCTTGAAATCGGCTACCAGAACCCGTTTCAAGGTTTCGACAAACTCGATCTCGCGCAGTTTGAGGGAGTGGCTTGCAAGCAAGTCACGCTACTTACCTAAGGAGGAAGAAAGATGGCAGGTAAAAAGTATGCAGCGGCAGCCGAAAAGGTTGACCGTAACAAACTTTATTCAGTCCCGGAAGCCGTCGAACTCGCCAAGCAGATCGCTTATGCGAAATTCGATGAAACGGTTGAAGTGGATATGTGGTTGGGCGTTGACCCGCGCAAGGCTGACCAGATGGTTCGCGGCACTGTCGTATTGCCGCACGGTTTGGGTAAAAACAAGCGCGTCGTGGTGATTGCCGGTGCCGAAAAAATCGCCGAAGCCCGTGATGCCGGCGCTGATGAAGTCGGCGGTGAAGACATTGTCAATCGCATCAAGGGCGGCTGGCTCGATTTCGACGCCTTGATTGCCACACCGGATATGATGCGATTGGTCGGTCAACTCGGAAAGGTGTTGGGACCTCGCGGTCTGATGCCGAATCCGAAAACCGGAACCGTAACCGCGGATGTGGCTCGCGCCGTGACGGAAACCAAAGCCGGTAAGGTTGAATTTCGCGTTGATAAAACCGGTGTCATTCACGCGCCGGTCGGCAAAGTCAGTTTCGATGCCGAGAAACTATCGGAAAATGCCAAAGCGTTGATCGATGCGGTGATGCGCGCCAAGCCGCAAACCGCCAAGGGCAAATATGTGAAGAATGCAACGATGTCAACCACTATGGGTCCCGGCATCAAGCTGAATTCAGGAGAATTCTAATTGCGGATTGCAGAATGCGGATTGCGAATTGAAGTAAGCTAATTTTTCAATCCGCAATCCGAAATCCGCATTCCGCAATCGGAAGGAGACAATCGTGAAAACAAGGCAACAGAAAGAAAGCGATATTGAGGTTCTACAACGCGATTTTCAGGAATCGCCGCACGCTTTGCTTGTTGGCTTTCAAGGTATCACCGTAGCCGACGACGAATTGTTGCGGAGAGATTTGCGTACTGCGGGTCTCACCTACCGCGTCGTGAAAAACACTTTGGCGATTCGCGCCGCTCAGGGCACTGCCCTTGAGCAGGTCACGGATAGCTTCAAAGGAATGACCGCTGTTGCTCTTTCTAAAAATGACCCGGTGACTTTAGCCAAGGTCATGTCAAAGTGGGCAAAAGAGAAGCCGATAATTTCATTCAAAGCTGCCGTCGTTGAAGGCAAGGCGATGGATGTGAAAAATGTCGAGGCGCTCTCGAATATGCCTTCCAAGGAAGAGCTGATTTCAAAGATGATGTTTGTCATCAACAGCGGCGCACAACGCCTGGCTGTGGCAACCGCAGGGGTCGCGCGCAACCTGACAATTGTTGTAGACCAGATTCGCGCTCAAAAAGAGGGCGCATAACCCGATTAAACTCAAGTCAGGCTTTGTGGAGAGGTTGACTTGATGGACACGCTTTTATGAGAGTTGCCTGGTCAGTAGGCGGCTCAGGTGAGGCAGCAAAAGTTGAAGATGCAACCAACGATTGAAGCCATTTACGCACACAGGCGCAGCGGTTAAGCCCGGCTTCCCTGCTCTGTCACTATCAAAGAAAGATATTTTAGGGAGATAAAAAAATGTCAGAGAAACTTCAAGGTATCGTTGATCAAATTAAAGAACTCACACTGCTCGAAGCTTCCGAACTCGTCAAAATGATGGAAGACACGTTTGGGGTTTCCGCCGCAGCCGCAGCCGTCGCCGTGGCTCCCGGTGGAGGTGGCGCTGCCGCCGCGACTGCTCCGGTTGAAGAAAAGACCGAATTTGATGTCATTCTCGCGAGCGTCGCCGATGCATCCAAGAAAATTGGCGTCATTAAGGTAGTTCGCGAAATCACCGGACTCGGTTTGAAAGAAGCCAAGGACCTCGTCGAAGGCGCTCCGAAACCAGTTAAAGAAGGCGCCGCAAAAGACGAAGCTGAAAGCCTCAAGAAAAAACTGACGGAAGCCGGTGCCAACGTCGAACTCAAATAGGTTTTTTGCACTCGAATTTTAATCAGGCGCAGGGTGAAAGCTCTGCGCCCGATTTTATTAAAACCTACTTGACCGTTCATCGGACAACTGTGTAGTATTACCACTTAATTGCGATTGCAGGGACGGCAAAAATATAAGAAAGTTTAATTAGCACTAATAATCACGCGAAGTTCGCGGATGGATGAAGTCTATCCATCCGCGCTTCGCGTTTGTCTGTCTACTGAAAAAAGGGGCTAAGTGGTTGCCATTAAACGTTGCAGCGTTATGAGACAGGGAAAATTTATATTCAAAAATGATTTTCTGAAAAAGAAAACAGATTGACTGAAACACAATGAATTTTGAGGGTACATCGATTAATTCCATTTCCATTTATACTGCATCCTCATAATTTTTTGTGTGCTGATGAACAATTCAATTCGTCTCAAACCGTGAAATCGCGCTACAACTCACCCCTGCAATTGAGGCAACTGTTTAACCCACGTCAACCAGGAGAACTATGTCGGCAACAAAAAAAACTTACGGCACAACCCGCGAGCGATACGATTTTTCAAGAATCAAAACCGCAATCAGAATTCCGAACCTAATCGAGGTTCAACGACAATCGTACAATCGGTTTCTCCAGATGGATTTGCTTCCGGCTGAACGCGAAAATATCGGTCTTCAGGCTGTCTTTCGTTCGGTCTTTCCGATCAGCGATTTCCGCGAAACCTCACAACTTGATTTCGTCGAATATGCCATCGGTAACTGGCAATGCAAGTGCGGTCAGTTGGAAGGTCTATACCACCTGCGCACCAATTGCCGTTCCTGCGGCAATATTTTACGGGTCAACCCTTATGCTGCTGAAGATATAACCTGTTCGCAATGCGGCACGCTCAATACCGTGTCACCGGTGCTTTGCGACAACTGCGGCGAACCGGTCACCTTGCAACACAAACATTCGGAAAAGGAATGTCAGGAAAAATCCATGACCTATGCGGTGCCGCTCAAGGTCAAAATCCGCCTGACCGTTTGGGATACCGATGAAGATACCGGTCAGAAATCCATTCGCGACATCAAAGAGGAAGAAGTATTCTTCGGTGAAATTCCGTTGATGACCGAAAACGGCACCTTCATCATCAATGGCACGGAGCGCGTCATCGTCAGCCAATTGCACCGTTCGCCGGGAATCTTCTTTGAGAAATCGAATAACAATCAGGATTTCCTCGCGAAAATCATTCCCTATCGCGGTTCCTGGGTCGAGTTTGAATATGACACCAAGAGTTTGTTGTATGTGCGCATTGATCGCAAACGTAAATTTCTCGGCACAGTCTTTTTGCGCGCCCTCGGTTTGATTGACAAGATTGACCTCGAACGCATCGGCTCCGACGCCCATCTTGAAGATGAAATCAAACGCGCCCATTTTTCCGATGCAGACATTCTCAGAATGTTCTACACCTCGCTTACTGCCAATGTCTCCGAAGGTCGCCTTAGCTTTGAACCGGGTCTGGGTCTGGTCGGCTTAAAACCTGCCGAAGCCATTGAAGACAAATCCGGTGAAGTGTTGGCGCGTGGCGGCGCGACTGCCAAAAAACTGACTCGCCGCGACATTGATCAAATCATCAAGGCGAAGGTCAAAGCCATCGCCATTGACCCGCAGGAACTCGAAGGCGCATATCTGACCGACGACGTCATCAATACCGAAACCGGTGAAGTGATTGCCGAAGCCAATACCGAAGTCACTGCCAAAGAGTGGCAGGAGATTATTGAAGCGGGCATTCCCAGCGTCGAGATTTTCTTCCCGGAACGCGATAATGTCGGAACCGTTATCAGCCAGACGCTCAAGAAAGATTCCGTAAAAACGCCGCGCGATGCGATACTTGAAATCTATCGCAAGATGCGTCCGGGCGATCCGCCGACCATTCTGACCGCGTGGAATCTGTTCCGCGGCATGTTTTTCGATGACCGCAAATTCGATTTCTCGCGCGTCGGTCGTTTGAAATCCAACATCAAACTCGGTAAACCCGAACGCGACCGTCTGGATCATCAAACGCTTTCCACTTCCGATTTCGTTGACGTCATCGGTTACGTCCTGAAGATGCGCAAAGGCATCGGTGAAGCCGATGACATCGACCATCTTGGCAATCGTCGCGTGCGCGCAGTTGGCGAACTGCTCGAAAACCAGTTCCGCATTGGTCTGGTGAGAATGGAACGCGCCATCAAAGAAAAGATGTCCATCCATCAGGAAATGCAGACCGCTATGCCGCGTGATTTGATTAATGCCAAGCCGGTGACCGCGGCGGTGCGCGAATTCTTTGGTTCATCACAACTCTCGCAGTTTATGGATCAAACCAACCCGCTTTCGGAAATTACTCACAAACGCCGTCTTTCGGCGCTTGGGCCAGGCGGGCTTTCGCGCGAACGCGCAGGGTTTGAGGTGCGCGACGTTCACCCGACTCACTATGGTCGCATCTGTCCGATTGAAACTCCTGAAGGACCGAACATCGGTTTGATCTCTTCACTTTCCTGCTTTGCGCGCATCAATGAATTCGGTTTCATTGAATCGCCTTATCGCAAAGTTGAAAACGGGCGCGTCGTCGATTATGTCCGCATTCACAATTCGGGCGATACGGAATTTAAGACCGGCGATCATTTACCGAAAGAGAATGTTGATAAAGCCAACAAAAAAGCTCAGGAAACCGGCGAAAAACCGGCAGAATACGAACTCTATCCGTTCTATTTGTCAGCCTGGGAAGAAGACAAATACACCATCGGGCAAGCCTCGGTTGAATTAGATAAGCAGGGACGTCTCGTTGGTGAGCGCGTGGCGGCGCGCGAAGCCGGTGAATTTCGTTCGGCGGATCGCGAAGAGATTCAATTCCTCGATGTCAGCCCGAAACAACTGGTATCAGTCGCCGCGTCGCTGATTCCCTTCCTCGAACATGACGACGCCAACCGCGCCTTGATGGGGTCAAACATGCAACGCCAATCCGTTCCGCTGCTGCGCGCTCAAGCGCCGCTCGTCGGTACGGGAATGGAGCGCGTCACGGCGCAGGATTCCGGCGCCGTGGTGATTGCCAAACGCGATGGCGTGGTCGATTCGGTTGACTCCGAACGCATCATCATTCGCGCCGAACACGGCATTGCAGGTGGTACGACGTCGCGCGAAATCAACGCCGATATTTATGCATTGACCAAATTCAAACGCTCGAATCAGAACACCTGCATCAATCAGAAACCGATTGTCCGCGAAGGTCAGGAAGTTAAAAAAGGCGATGTCATCGCTGACGGTCCCTGCACACAGGGCGGCGAACTGGCTCTCGGTCGCAACGTGCTCGTCGCTTTTATGCCCTGGCGCGGCTACAACTTTGAAGACGCCATTCTGGTTTCCGAACGTCTGGTTAAAGAAGACGGCTATACCTCGATTCACATCGAAGAGTTGGAAGTTGAAGCCCGCGACACCAAACTCGGACCCGAAGAGATCACCCGCGATATTCCGAATGTTTCGGAGTCGGCGCTTCGTGACCTCGATGATTCGGGCATCATCCGCATCGGCGCGTATGTCAAGCCGGGTTCAATCCTCGTCGGCAAAGTCACACCGAAAGGTGAAACCCAACTCACGGCTGAAGAGAAATTGCTGCGCGCCATCTTCGGTGAAAAAGCCGGTGACGTGCGCGATGCCAGTTTGACCTGTCCGCCAGGCATCGACGGCATCGTGGTCGATGTCAAAGTCTTCACCCGTAAAGGTGCGGAAAAAGATGAACGTTCAATGCAGATTGAACAGAGCGAAGAAGAGAAACTGTTAAAGAATTTACAGGACGAAATCCGCATCCTTGAAGACGAGCGCAACAAGCGCATTTACGAATTGCTCGAAGGTCATAAGCTCGCCGAAGATTTGACCTACAAGAATAAAAAACTGCTTGGCAAAGGCACCAAACTCACCCGCGAAGAATTGGAGCAACTGGAAATCGGCGCGCTCAAACGTGTAGAGGTTGCCGGTACACGCCTCGACATCTCGGCGGAAATTGCCGATATCGAACGTCGCACCGAACGCCAAATCAATGTGCAGAAACAACTGCATCAGGAGAATGTCGAAAAACTTCGCAAAGGCGATGAGTTGCCGCCCGGGGTTATCAAGATGGTCAAGGTCTTTGTCGCCATGAAACGCAAACTTTCGGTAGGCGACAAGATGGCAGGTCGTCACGGTAACAAAGGCGTGATTGCGCGCATCCTGCCCGAAGAAGATATGCCGTATTTGCCGGATGGCACACCGGTTGAAATCGTCCTCAATCCGCTCGGCGTGCCTTCGCGTATGAACGTCGGGCAGATTCTCGAAACCCATCTCGGTTGGGCTTCAAAAGCAATTGGCAACCGACTCGAAGAGATTATCAATGACAGTCGCGCCAATACCGCCAATGAAATTCGCAAAATCTATCGCGATGTGTTTGACACCGCCGATATGAAAGAGCGGGTTGCGGAAATGACGGATGATGAAGTCATCGAGCACGCCAAACAGCTTGTCGATGGTATTCCATTCGCGTCGCCGGTTTTCGACGGCACCCGCGAAGCCGACATCAAACGCCTGCTTGAATACTCAGGCTTGCCAACCAGCGGCAAGACGGTTCTGTATGACGGTATCACCGGCGATGCTTTTGAACAGAAAGTCACCGTCGGTTACATCTACATCATGAAACTCTCGCACCTGGTTGACGATAAGATTCACGCGCGTTCGATTGGACCCTATTCGCTCATCACCCAACAACCGTTGGGCGGTAAAGCGCAATTCGGCGGACAGCGATTCGGCGAAATGGAAGTGTGGGCGCTCGAAGCTTACGGCGCGGCGCACATCCTACAGGAATTGCTCACCGCAAAATCCGACGACGTCGCGGGACGCTCGAAGATTTACGAAGCCATCGTCAAAGGCGAAGCCGATTTCGATCCGGGCGTGCCCGAATCCTTCAACGTTTTGATTCGCGAATTGCAATCACTTTGTCTCGACGTTGAATTGATGCGCCGCAGCGAAGAAATTGAAGAAACGGTCACCGAATAGCAGTAGCCGGTAATCAGTAGTCGGCAGTCGGTAAAGGAAATTCTTACCGGCTACCGGCTACCGGCTACCGACCACGGAGGGAGAATGTTTAGAACACCAGAGAAAACCAATCTCGCACCTGATTTCGAGGCTATCAGAATCAGTCTCGCATCACCTGAAAAAATTCTGTCATGGTCACACGGTGAAGTCACTAAACCGGAAACCATCAATTACCGCACGTTCAAACCGGAACGTGACGGTCTGTTCTGCGCCAAAATTTTCGGTCCCGTCACCGATTGGGAATGTCTCTGCGGCAAATACAAACGCATGAAACATCGCGGCGTAGTTTGTGATAAATGCGGCGTTGAAGTCACGCAATCGAAAGTCCGTCGTGAGCGACTCGGACACATCAAACTGGCAAGCCCGTGCTCGCACGTCTGGTTCTTTAAAGGTTTGCCGTCACGCATCGGTCATTTGCTCGACATTCCGCTGCGCGAACTTGAAAAGGTTCTCTATTTTGAATCCTACATCGTCATTGATCCCGGCGATGTGCCGGACATCGAAGAGAAAGAGTTAATCACCGAAGAGCGTTACCGCGAATTGATGGGACAATACGCCGGACGCTTTTCCGCCAAGATGGGCGCGGAAGCCATCAAAGAACTGCTCAAGAGCGTCGATGTTGACGAACTCGCAACCGAACTTCGTCAACGCATGCGTGAAGAGACTTCGCAACAGAAGAAACTCAAATTCTCGAAACGTTTGAAAGTCGTCGATGCGTTCCGTCGTTCGGGCAATCACCCGGACTGGATGATTCTAGATGTCATTCCGGTGATTCCGCCTGAACTTCGCCCGCTCGTGCCGCTCGATGGCGGACGTTTTGCGACTTCGGATTTGAATGACCTCTATCGTCGCGTGATTAACCGCAACAATCGTTTGAACAAACTGATTGAACTCAAAGCGCCTGAAGTCATCGTGCGCAATGAAAAACGCATGCTTCAGGAAGCGGTTGACGCTTTGTTCGATAACGGTCGGCGCGGTCGCGTGTTGCGCGGCGCAAACAACCGCCCGCTCAAATCGCTTTCCGATACCCTGAAAGGTAAACAAGGGCGTTTCCGCCAGAACCTGTTAGGTAAACGGGTTGATTATTCAGGTCGTTCGGTTATCGTCGTCGGTCCCGAACTCAAACTCCATCAATGCGGTCTGCCGAAAAAGATGGCATTAGAGCTTTTCAAACCGTTCATCTACAACCAGCTTGAAAAGCGTCAATATGCAGCGACCATCAAGCAGGCGAAAGAGATGGTCGAGCGCCAGGACGGGGTGGTTTGGGATATTCTCGAAGAGGTCATTCGCGAGCATCCGATTCTTTTAAACCGCGCGCCGACGCTGCACCGGCTGGGTATTCAGGCATTCGAGCCGGTGCTGGTTGAAGGCAAAGCCATCAAGATTCACCCGCTGGTTTGTACGGCGTTTAACGCGGACTTTGACGGCGACCAGATGGCTGTGCATATTCCGCTGTCGCCCGAAGCGCAGATTGAAGCGAGCGTGTTGATGTTAGCCTCGAACAACATTCTGTCACCGGCGCACGGTCAACCGATTGCCGTGCCGACGCAGGACATCGTTCTTGGTAGTTTCTACCTGACCAAAGCGAATCCCAAAGATGAGTTCGCGGGTCGCAAGTTCGCTTCAACCGAAGAGGTATTATTCGCGCTCGATGCCGGTGAATTGAATACGCAAACGCCGATCAAAATGATGTACAGCGGCGATTTGATTGACCTCGAACACGAGCGCGATGATCAGGATTTATTGAAAGCGACGGTTCGCAAAGTCAATTCGCGCGTCATCGATACGACCGTCGGGCGCGTCATCTTAAACGATGTGCTTCCCGATGCGATGCCCTACATCAATGGCACGATGAAAAAGAAGGGACTCGGTTCACTGGTCAATTATTGCCATCTGCGTCTCGGTCACGCGGAAACCGTGAGGATGCTCGATAAGGTTAAAGAACTGGGTTTCCTTTACGCCACCAAAGCGGGCATCTCAATCGGTATTGATGATCTGGTTACTCCTCCGAAAAAGGTTGACCTCGTCGGTGACGCCGATAAAGCGGTCATCGATGTCGAGCGTCAGTACGAAGAAGGCATCATCACCAAAGGTGAACGCTATAACAAAATTATCGCCATCTGGTCGGATGTGACCGAGCGCGTCGCCGACGAAATGTTCAAAGAGATGGATCACAAAGAAGAGTCGTCGGGCGAAATGAATCCGATTCTGATTATGGCGGATTCCGGGGCGCGCGGTTCCAAACAGCAGATTCGTCAGCTTGCCGGTATGCGCGGGCTGATGGCGAAACCATCTGGCGAAATTATCGAAGCGCCGATTCGCGCCAATTTCCGCGAGGGGCTGAACGTGTTGCAATACTTCATCTCGACGCACGGCGCGCGTAAAGGTCTGGCGGATACGGCGCTCAAGACCGCCGACTCCGGTTATCTCACACGTCGTCTGGTTGACGTTGCGCAAGATGTCATCATCAGCGAAGACGATTGCGGAACCACACGCGGCATCTGGGCAACGGCAATCGTCGAAGGCGGTGAAGAAATCGAATCCCTGCGTGACCGTATCATCGGTCGCGTGGCGCTCGAAGATGTGTACGACCCGATTACCGATGAATTGATTGTCGGGGCGAATGAGGAAATCACCGAAGACCTCGCCACGCAGATTCAAAATGCCGGTGGTATCGAGCGCGTTCGCATTCGTTCGGTGCTCACCTGTGAATCGCGTCGCGGGTGCTGCATCGCCTGTTACGGCAGAAACCTGGCAACCGGCAAACTGGTTGAACTCGGTGAAGCGGTCGGCGTCATCGCAGCGCAATCCATCGGTGAACCGGGCACACAGTTGACGATGAGAACTTTCCACATCGGCGGTGTCGCGGGTGGCGTCAGCGAAGTCACCAAACACGAAGCCCGGGTTGCCGGTACAGTGAAGTTTGAAGAACTGCGTCACGTTCGCAATCGCGAAGGCGACCTTGTGGCGATGAACCGCAACGGCTCGATTCTGCTGATTGACGAACGCGGACGCGAAGTGGCGCGTTATCAAATCGTCTATGGCGCAACCCTCAAGGTCACAGATGGACAGCATGTTGAAGAAGGTCAGGAACTGGCGGAATGGGACCCGTATACGTTTGCCATTCTCACGGAAGAAGCCGGAACCATCAACTTCAAAGATATGATTGACGGCGTGACAGTTAAAGAAGAGGTTGACGAACAGACCGGTCTATCACACATCGTGGTGATGGATTCGCCGGATGAAAAACGTCAGCCGCGTATTGAAATCCGCGATGCCAAAAACAAGGTGTTGAGAACCTATCAAATGCCGGTTCGCGCAAACCTTTTGGTGTCGGATTACGAAGACTGGAAAAAACGTCACGGTGCAACTGTGGCGATGACCCATGAGCAGGAAGAAAAAGAGCATGTGCGCGTCGCGCCCGGCGACATCATCGCCAAGATTCCGCGTGAAACCACCAAGACCAAAGACATCACCGGTGGTTTGCCACGCGTCGTCGAACTCTTTGAAGCCCGCAAACCGCGCGAAACCGCGGTGATGACCGAAATCGACGGCAGCGTTAAATTCGGACCCATCGTCAAAGGTTCGCGTCGCATCATCATCGAAGCAGTTGACGGTGAACAGCGCGAATACGCCATTCCGCGCGGCGTTCATGTCAACGTTCAGGAAGGCGACACGGTGCGTGCCGGTGAACCCTTGATGGACGGACCATTGAATCCGCACGACATCCTGGCGGTTCGCGGTATCGAAGAATTGCAACGCTACCTGGTGAACGAAATTCAAGAGGTTTATCGTTTGCAGGGCGTCAACATCAACGATAAGCATATTGAAATCATCGTGCGACAGATGCTCCGTTGGGTGCGCGTCAAAGAAGTCGGCGATACCGAATTCCTGCTTGAAGACATGGTTGATCGTTTCCGCTTCCAGGATGAAAACGAGCGTGTGCTTGCAGAAGGCGGCGACCCGGCGCAAGCCGAACCGATGCTTCTGGGCATCACCAAAGCCTCGCTTTCTACGGAATCGTTCATCTCGGCGGCATCGTTCCAGGAGACCACCCGGGTGCTCACGGAAGCCTCCATCAGCGGCAAGGTCGATTACCTGCGCGGCTTGAAAGAGAACGTGATTATGGGGCGATTGATTCCCGCCGGAACCGGTATGGAATACTATCGCAGCATGAAACTGGAAACCGATGCGGACGAAGAAACCGCGATGCAGGAAGAGGACGATGTCTTTGACCTTGACCTCGGCGCTAGAGCCGCCGTCGAAGAATAAACTCCGATTCACCAATTAACTTGAAAGGGATGGCGTGACTCGTCACTTCATCCCTTTTTTGTTGTCGAGTTCATCCTTTTTTTGGTTGCCGCGCGGGCGGCTGCATCGCGAGGGTTTCCATCAGCCCTTTACTGATTGCCAGATGTGACAGGGCACGAAGTCCCGTATGCGTGATGCCTACCGATATTTCATAAGCAGTGTCGGGATTCTCTTTTGCGAGTTCTTTAAACACCTGGGCGGTCATATCCGTAAGCGCCAGAACTTCATCAGGTCTGTATGAATATTCAGGGTAACGAATCCAGGTTCCGATGACCCCGCCGATACTCGATTCGGCAAATTTTTCATCCTTTTTCGCAAGCCCGTTCAATACAGAGACGGCGCTGTTGATGGCTTCGCGTTTTAATTCCGCATCAATCGCAAGCTGACCTCTGGCAATCAACAGAAAGGCTTTGGCAACTTTATCGGTCGGTTCATCTGAAGCGAGTTGATTTAAAGTCGCAACATAAATTTCTCTGATGCGATTTTTTTCTTCGCCCGCTTTCGCCATACGTTGCATCAAGGTATCGAGTATCAGTGTGCGACCGAGCGGGTCAGAAACTTTAAAGGCGTAAGCGCGCGCCAGCAGCCAGTTCTTATCATCCATCGCTTTGCGAACCAGCGGGCTATAAACCTTCAAGGTGGTTTCTTTCCTGATTTCATCGTCGGTGATTTTTGCCATCAATTCTTCCGCCAATCGCGCGTCGGCTTTGTATGCGGCTTTGGTCGCCAGTTGTTGATACTCTCTGTCACGCGCCTGTACGTCATTCATGGATTCGACGCGGGGTATCTCATCACGTATGTCCTGGGTGTCCACCTCGGCAGCGGAATTGAGAACCGACATATCAACCGTGATGTTTTTGCGCGGCGCGGGTTGAGCAAGCGCGCGCTTGAAGCGCACTGTTAAATTCATCGGCGATATTTTGAAATTCAACCTGCCACTGCGGAAGCGAGCGAGGAATGTAGCGATTCATTTTTTGTGCAAGTTCCCACCCGTATTGCAGGTCGGCATTTGCAGTTTGGGCAATCAAATCACGCCTGAACCGTGTGGCTAACGCCAGCAAATAATAGTCTCGCAGTTTTGCAGAGTTATTTTCATATAAAAAGAACGAATACATATTCATCAAATTAACCGTCGGAACGGCGCTGTCGCGAAAGCGGTTGATGACGAGGATAGCTAAACGCTCGGCTTCCTGAGCGTCATATTTCGCAAGATTCCTGATGAAAATATCATACGCCGCCAGTCCCAGCGGAAAAATTTGTTCGGCAATGCGCGCTGCCAGTTTAGGGTCTTTTTCGATCAATTCGGTGGCAACGCTCAGTAACGACAGTCCTTCCTGAGTCCATTCCATAGACATCTCAGGCGCTCGACCATCGGCAGTTTTTTCCAGAAAGAGTTCGTTTACGAGGTCTGGGTTGACCTGAGCAATCTTACGAACCACTAAAAATCTGAGCTGTTGCAAATAGGGGTTGCGGGGTTGATTATCGGTCAGGGATTTTTTCTCATCATTGATTAACCCGCGCAGGGTTTTCACGGCTTCTTTGAGAATCGTGGTGGCGCGATATTTATCGCTTTTCCAAAGCATCATCGCGCCCTCGACCTCAGTTAAAATAGCGTATTCAACGGGTCTGATGCTCGGCGCATAAGCCAGCACCTCATCGAGCATCTGCAAGGCTTTTTTTCGCTTTTCTTTTTCGGCTTCTCCTGAACGTTTTTGGGGGTTTAAATCTTTAGCGGGTTGCGTTGTTGCGGGTTTAGTTGTCGGCGTCTGGGGTGCGGTTGGTGACTGGAGGTCTGCCGCAAAAGTAAAAGACCGCTGTGGTGATGATTGCGGATAAAAAATATTGGCAGGCGCAGTTTGAGCGATCAATACAACAATTACCGTGAAACATATCAAATGCGGAATAATCTTTTTCAGGTCTGAAGATTGCTCACCGATAAAATCCAGCAGCGCTTTTGACAGGTTGTTCATTGCTCCTCCTGAATGCTTCATCAAGGTTACAGTATGCAATAGCCGATGAAGCCGTTTGAGACGAATTCACCAATTGTAATTTCAGCGACTGCGTATAGCTGCCTGACCCGGCTATACCCATTGGTATCTCAGTTCCGTTCAACTGAGTGGCGAGAGTAAGAAATTTTGATAGCGGAATTTTAAAGCGGTCAATCGGTTCACGCAACTGGCGAAGCCGGTTCACACCCGGCACGGTCAAAGACCGCTTACTCAACCTCGAACAAGATGAGGTAAATCGCTGCAAAGGTCTTCGCTTGCAGATGGCTCAGCAAATATTTCGATTTCAAAAATTATTCAGACCTAAAAAAATCAGGCTGATTGCGCGAACAATCAGCCTGATGAAATTGATTAATCATACAGTCATCGAACCGCCATTCGATGACCGGACGATTATGGATTTTGTTTGACGGTGTGAACCTTACCGTTGATGACAATCGTGCCGGTTCGCAAGACGCCCGACGAATTATTCAACACCGTATAACTCACCGTTCCATTTCCTGAACCGCTGCCGCTGGTGATGATAATCCACCCCGCAGAGGTCGTCGCCGTCCAATCGCAGCCGGTCGTGGTCGTCACGGTTACGGTGCTGCTGCCACCGACATTGGTGAAGGTGCGACCGCTCGGTGAAATCAGGTAGTTGCAATTGCCGTTCTGCATCACCGTAAACGTCTGTCCGGCAATCGTCATGGTTCCGGTGCGCGAGGACGGATTGGGATTGGCTGCCACACTATAACCTACGGAGCCGTTTCCTGAACCGCTTGCGCCGCTGGTGACAGTAATCCACGCATCATTGCTCACCGCCGTCCAATTGCAACCAACACCCGCCGTCACATTTACCGTGCTGCTGCCACCCGAAACGCCAAACGTTTGACCGGTCGGCGAAATCAAATAGTTACAACTGCCCGGAGCCGCCGCCTGATTGACCGTGAAGGTATGACCGGCGATGGTGATGGTTCCAGAGCGCGGCGAGGCATTGGGATTTGCCTGCACCGAATAATTCACAGTGCCGTTGCCGGTGCCGCTTGCGCCACTGGTCACCGTAATCCAAACCGCATTACTGATGGCTGTCCAGTTGCACCCGGTTCCGGCAGTGACATTAACGCTGTCGGTTCCGCCGGTATCGGCGAAGTTCTGACTGGTCGGATTGATGGAATAACTACAGGTATTCGGGGCTGCCGCCTGCGAAACCGTATGCACGAATCCGCCAACCAGAATATATCCGGTGCGCGGCGTCGGGTTGGGATTGGCGGCAACCGTATATTTGACTTTTTGCGAACCCGAACCGAGGCTGCTGGAGGTGATGGTGATAAAGGAATCAAAGGTCGTCACGGGCCACGAACAGTTCGCTAAAGCTGTAACGGCGAATGTGCCGCTGCCGCCTGAGAAGGTGAACGATAATCCCAGAGGACTAATCGTCGAAACACAGGAGGTTCCGGCTTGATTGACCGTGAAGGTAAGACCGGCGATGGTAATCGTTCCGCTGCGAACCGCATTGGTCGGATTGGCAGCGACGTTAAATCCGACAACCCCATTACCGGTTCCGGCTGCGCCTGAAACTACCGTGATAAAGGCGCTGTTGCTGACGGCTGTCCAGTTGCAGGTTGCGCCGGTGGTCACGGCAACCGAACTGCTGCCACCGCCAACAGGAAATGCCTGACTGGTCGGCGCAATCACATAGAGACAGGGATTGGTGCCGTCCTGCGTAACCGTAAAGGTTTGTCCTGCGACATTGATGCTGCCGGTGCGATTGCCGGGGTCGGTCGAAGTATCAACCGAAAAATTGACTGTGCCATTGCCGGTGCCGCTTGCGCCGCTGGTGATATGAATCCACGCATCATTGCTCACCGCCATCCAGTCGCAAACTCCCGGCGTGGTTACAGCGATTGAACCTGTGCCACCGGCGACCGGGAAATGTTGGCTGGTTGGCGCAATTTGAAAAGTGCAATCGGTGCCCGATTGATTGACGGTAAAGGTTTGATCGGCGATGGTAATGGTTCCGGTGCGCGGGCCCGGGTCGGTCTTTGCGGCAACCGAATAGCCAACCGTGCCATTGCCATTGCCGCTTGCGCCGCTGGTGACAGTAATCCACGCATCATTGCTCACCGCCGTCCACGCACAACCTTGCGCTACCGTTACACTCACGGTGCCGCTGCCGCCGGTTGAAATAAAGCTTTGACTGGTCGGCGCGATGCTGAAATTACAAGGCGCCGGGTCTTGAGTTACAGTGAAGGTTTGCACCGTGATGCCTTGACTGGCAACCGTAATGGTTCCGGTGCGCTGACTTGCGACATCATTGGCGGCGACCGTGAAATTCACGGTGCCGTTGCCGGTGCCGCTTGCGCCACTGGTGATGGTAATCCAGCTTTGTGTAGTGGTCGCTGTCCAACTGCAACCGCCGGTCGCGGTCACATCGAATGAACCGCTGCCGCCTGCCGGCGCGAAATTCTGACTCGTGGGATTGATACTATAAGCGCACAAAATGACGCATTCGGAAAATTCCGAAGTATTGCCATTCGGGTCGGTCGCGGTTGCAGTGATGGCTTGTCCCGCTGATAACGAAACCGGGAAATTGACATTGATGGTCGCATTGCCGCTGGCATTGGTGGTGACATTGGCTGTGCCTAAAAACGTCGCGCCCTGACGATCACAGTTTGAACTGGTGAAGAAATCCAAATCGAAAGCGGTGTTCGCCGTGCTGTTGAGGGTTCCGGTAATCGTGGTACTCGCGCCGCCAATGACGGTCGAGAGCACAGGAAAATTCTGCAAGGTGTTGGCACCGGCGTCGGGGTCTAAAGTGTCGTTCGCGGTGACACCATCATCGCCGAGGTCAATGCCCATAGCGGTATTGGCGGTGATGGAATTTTGCCGTATGCGATTGCTGGTGGCTGATGCGCCGACCACCACCACACCTTTGTTGTTATTGGTAATCGTATTGGGCGAATTGATTACCGTGCCGCCGACGGTGTTGCTCAAGGTGAGATTGATGAATACACCCGGTCCGCCATTGGCGAGCGTAGCGCTGCCAATCATATTGCCCTGAACCAAAATACCTGTGGCTTTATCATTTTGAATCAGGATGCCATAACCGGTATTTCCGGCGATTAAATTCCCAGCGCCGGTCGTGGTGCCGCCGATGGTATGCGTGGGCGAGTTGAAAATCGCAATACCGCCCGCCGTATTGGGAACCGCGGCAGCGCCTGCGGCATCGGTGCCGATATAATTTCCCTGCACCCGATTACTGGCATACAACACATCATTGAGCAAGCGCACGCCGTTGGTTGTGTTACCGGAAATAATATTGCGGTCATTGGCAGTGGTGCCGCCGACGATATTGTTTTTTGCGAGAATATAAACGCCGTTGCTTTGATTCGGCAAAGCCGCCGCGCCTGTAACCTCAGTGCCGATATAATTCCCTTTAACCAGGTTGTTACCGGCTGAGGAATTGGAAATATCAACGCCATTGTCGTTATTGCCGGAAATCAGGTTGCGAGCCGCTGCGGTGGTTCCGCCGATGGTGTTATTGGAAGCCGTGACCTGAACGCCGTCGCCATTTGGCAGAGCAGCCGTACCGGCGGGGTCGGTTCCCAAATAGCAGCCTTCGAGTTTATTATTGCCAACCAGGACAAATTGAACTCCGGTCAGCGTGAAGCCATGAACGTTGAGACCTTTAATTAACGAAGTGCCACCAGACACTTTCAAACCGATGCCCGAAGTCGCTCCCGAACTGTTGATTTCAATCACCGGTGTGCCCGCAAAACCCGGTTGCGTGGTTCCGTCAACGGTTACGGTTTCCGTGAGCGCCGGTAAATCGGCAGTTAAATTGATGGTTTGCAAACCGGAGCCAATAGCAAAGTTGATAGTGTCAGCGCCAACAGTGAGATTGGCATCAATAATCGCCTGTCGCAATGAACCTGCGCCGGTGTTCGCCGTGTTGGTTACTGTAAAGGTCGCGCCGAGTGCCGTCGGCACTACTGAAGGCGCGGTGCTCGTGCCTCTGAATAACACATAATCGGTCAACGCATCGCTGTTGATTTGTACAGGCAAAAGCGCCGCAACGCCGCCATCAACGCCGATCACCGAACTCACCGTCGCCGGAACGCTGACGGGCTGTTGCGCTTCTCTGCGCGACACCGTCGCGCCATCGACAACGATTTGAAATTCGTCGCCGCCAAATAAAGCCAGTCCATCTGCCGGTAAACTGGATGAGCGGGTTTTGAATAACTGGGTCGCCGCAGGCATGGCGCTGGCGCCGAGTTGTTTGACCTGCAATCCGGCTAATCCGTCAATCACTTTTTTCTTGGTGGTGGTATTTTTGGTGAGCAGTTGTACTGCGCCGTTTCCATCCAACAGCGCAATATCATTGGCAGTATCGCCGGTGAAATCCCCTGCGCTGACGGCTTTGATAGCAAAAGCAAACTCGCGTTGTTCAACGTTTGCGGCGGGAACTTTGGCTCTTACCTCATAAGATTCGGAAATTTTTCTATCGCGTCCATGAATAATGGCGAGGTTTTTTCCGCCGCCCACAACCACGTCGGTAAAACCGTCTGTGTCCATCTGCTCAAGACTGATGGAGGTGACCTCAAACGGCAGATTGAAGTTTTCCGCAGGTTCGTTAATCGCGCCCCGAACGCCTTCAAAAACCAGTAGATTTCCGGTTCGTAAACCGACCAGCAAATCGGCAAGCCCATCGGCGCGATTCACATCGCCGGTGGCAAGCGCGGTGACGACATCGGGTAAATCAAGCCAGTATAACTCTGCAAATCCACCTTTGCCGGTTCCCGGTAAAACAAACAGTTGATTGCTGCCGCGATTGGTAAAGGCAACATCCAAAAAGCCGTCATTGTCGAAATCACCCGTAACCATGAGTTCCGGCGCATCCGATACTTCAAACACCTGAGCTTTACCTAAGTAGGCAGCATCGGTTGATTCCCCGTTTTGTTTACGGGCTTTGGCTTCTGCGGTATTCGGATGCTGCGCATCAACATTGCCGCGCCAGAGGGCAATCAAACCGCCGTCGGGTCCCTGAAAACCACCGACTAAATCATCAATCCCATCGCCATCGAAATCACCCGCAGCCAGCGCCAAAGGTTTAGCCAGTCCTTTTGCCAAGGCTTCACCGGCTTTGGCGTTTCCTGAAAATTCGCTGGTCACTTCTCTGCCAGCCGCTAAATTGATCCACGCCCCGCTTGAAGATTTGGTGCGTGTGGTCACTTGCTCGGCAGCCACTTGCCGGGGCTTGGCTTTCGATTTCGCGCTACCGGCGCGAGCTACAATCATCGGAATGGCTTTGATTGAGATCGCTCCGAGAATCAAGAAAACCAGAGCACTAAGGCTCAACAGTTTTTTTGACATTTTCAGATTGAACAGGGACTTGATTTTCAAACTTGAGAGTCTGGGTTGATTTCTCCGGTTAAGCATTATTTATCCTCCAAGAAAAGGCAGAAGCCGTTTTGCGTACAAAAGGTAAAGCTATGATTACAAAAACTACTTGATTGTGTGTGGGCAATTTCTAGGGAGCTTAGTTAGACAAGCGTCATACTATCTTTGCCCTTATACTTTGTCAATTATTTAGTCCGTTCGATTAAGCAAATTTTATGCAGTTTTACGTTGGCAATGCGCAATTGCCGATTGCGCATTTTTACATTCTTCAATAATACGCGCTGGATTAAGTAAGTTCGGTTAATAAAAGGCGTAAAGATGCGCAGCGAATTGCAATCCGCGCTTGTGAAAATTTTCATCTCTTTTCGACTGCCATTTCCGGTGGGTAATTTCTCTCATTTTATGCGAAGGAATACACAGCATTTTTTCCTGCGAAATTGGTTTTGCGAAGAATAACACGCTTTCACCGCGAAAACCGCTTGGAACGATGATTGCCATAGTTTGCTTTAAGCAAGAAATTGCCTAGCTTTTGCTGTGTAAATTACGAGCGGGTGTTACTCAAATTTAAAACGTTTAAAAAAAATTATGGTGCTGACTTGGGTTGCAATTATTGCCAGTTTGTTGATGGGCGTGGGGGCAATGTTGATTTTTATCTTTGCCGTTCGCCGCGATTATTTCCGCAACCTCGAAGAAGCCAAATACCAGGTTTTCTGGTCAGATATTGAAGAACTTGTTGATTCATCTGTGGAGGAAAAATCGGATGACCGTCGCTAAAAAGCCTGTAAAAAATTCCGAAGCCGTCAGCGAAGAAGTGATGACCCGTCGCCGTTTGCTCACCTGGCTGAGCAGTTTCGGACTTTTCGGTTCGGCAATTATCACTGTGCTATCGAACCTCATCTTTATTAAACCGCGCGCCACCTACGGACAACCGCAACGCTTTGCGATTGGCAAACCCGATGAGTTTGCGCCGGGAACCCGCATCGCCATCGATACCGAACGCATTTGCATTGTGCGCGAAGGCAATCGTTTCGCGGCGCTTTCGACCACCTGCACGCATCTCGGTTGTATCGTCGGGGTCTCGGAAACCGGCTTTGCCTGCCCATGTCACGGTTCGCGTTTCGACCAGGATGGCAATGTAACCGGCGGTCCCGCGCCGAAACCTTTGGCATGGTATCAAGTGAGCCTCGCGCCGAACGGTGAACTTGAAGTTGATAAAAACGCTGAGATCAACGCCGGAACCTACTTCGAGGTATAACCAGTATGAACAAAATGCTGCTTTCGATTAAGAACCTTCCGGGCACCATCTGGAATTCCATTTTTCGCAATCCGTTGCCTGCGACTGACCTCGGACGCGCGCAAACCAGTTTCACCAATTTCTTTCTGCATATTCATCCGGTCAAGGTCAATCGCCACACCCTGAAGCCCTGGTACACCCTGGGACTTGGGCTGATGTCATTTTTTCTATTTGCCATTCTGGTGGTGACCGGCATTTTGCTGATGTTTTATTACGTGCCGTCAACCACACAGGCTTATGACCGCATGCTGGATTTGCGCGGCACCGTGGCTTTCGGCATTTTCTTACGCAATATGCACCGTTGGGCGGCGCACGGCATGGTGGCGGCAGTATTTCTGCATATGTGCAGAGTGTTTTTCACCGGCTCGTATAAAAAGCCGCGTGAATTCAACTGGCTGATTGGCGTGGCGCTTTTTCTGTTAACCCTGTTTGCCAGCTTCACAGGTTATCTGCTGCCCTGGGATCAACTGGCATTCTGGGCGATTACCGTCGGCACCTCGATTGCCGCTTATGCGCCGGTCATCGGCAATGATTTGAAATTCCTGTTGCTCGGTGATGCCACCGTCGGTCAGGAAGCGTTACTGCGGTTTTATGTTTTACACGTCGCGGTTTTACCCGTGCTCATCACCCTGCTGGTTTCCGTACATTTCTGGCGCATACGCAAAGATGGCGGCTTGTCGCGACCTGAAGCAACCGATGCGCCGGCAGTGGAAGAAGCGGCAGTAGCACAACCCGCTGTCGCAACAGTAGCCAACCCAGCCGTTGCTGTTGCGACAGCCTCGGTTGCCGCAAAACCATTGGTGATTGAGAAAAAACACTACGGCATTCAAGGTTTGGTTCGCGGCCCGTTTACCAAAGTCGGAAACGTTCCTGAAAATTCGGTCTTCAGTTGGCCGAATCTTTTACTGGCGGAGTTATTCGTTTTCATCCTGACGGTCGCTGGTGTGTTGGTGGTCTCTTATCTTTTCGATGCGCCGCTTGAAGAACCTGTAAACGTGATGCATCCGCCCAATCCCGCAAAAGCGCCCTGGTACTTTTTAGGTTTGCAGGAAATGGTCAGCTATTCGGCATTCTGGGGCGGCGTCGGCATACCGGGATTAGAAGTGTTGATTTTACTGCTGGTGCCCTATCTCGACCGCAGCGTGAAAGGTGTTGGTCGTTGGTTTGCCAAAGAACGACTGCTTGCCAATACCCTGTTTCTGATTTTCGTCATCACCAACATCATTCTGATGGTTATTGGCACCTTCTTCAGGGGCCCGAATTGGGAGTTTGTATCGCCCTGGTAAATCGGGGCAACGGTAAAAGGAGTTGACCAAAGTGACAAGGTTGCGACTACGACATTTTATTTAACTTATAGCCAACAAACTTTGGTCTCTCCTTTTACCGGTTCCTTTTTAGAGGATTGAAATTATGCAAATGCGATTAGCCTTAGCTCTGGCGAGTTTCGTTGTACTCATCGTTCACGGCATTGTTTTTTACGACCAGTTTTTTAATAAATGGGAACGCCATCAAACCGCCTATTTTGAACAAGCGCGGACGATGTCGAAAAGCGATGCCGAACGCAAAATGTTTGAGGGGCGCAAACCCAAAGTCGAACAAATTCTGGTGACCCAATTTGGCGGCGAACGGGTTGACCGCTGCACCACCTGTCACATTGCAGCCGACGACCCGCGTTTCAAAGATTTTGCTGAACCCATCAAAACCCATCCCTATTCCGAAGCTATGGGCGATAAGAATGTCGATGGTCGTTGGGAACGCCGTCATAAATTCGCCGACTTCGGTTGCACCATTTGTCACGACGGACAAGGGCGCGGCTTGGAAACTTTTTATGCGCACGGCGCAGACCATTACTGGCCCGACCCGATGCTCGGTTTCGTCACCCAAGCCAACTGGCGCGCCGATTACAAAGACAAACTCAAAGACAAAGATTTCATGCAGGTGAATTGTTCGCAATGTCACACCGAAGAAAATTTCAAAGGCACGCCGCTCGTTACCCGAGGCAGACAATTATTCTTTGAAAAAAATTGCTATGGTTGCCACAAAGTCGAAGGCTTATCCAACGGCACACTGGGTCCTGACCTTTCAGAAGTCGGCAAGAAATTCAAAGTCGATTATCTATGGGAATCCCTCGCCGACCCGCGCGCCAACTCCGCCACTTCGTTTATGCCCAAGTTCAATTTGAACGATGAAGAAACCAAAGCCCTGGTTATCTTTTTGAAGAGTCGTCGCGGATTGAATTTCGCTGAAACCTCGCTTGACCGTTATCGCGCCGCCTTGCTCAAGAAAGACGAAACGGCAATCGAACCCAAGCCTACGGGTACGCCGACAACGCCTGCCGCCACGCTGGTTTCACAAGGCGAAAAACTGTTCAATGACAAAGCCTGCGCCGCCTGTCATAAACTCGCCAATCGCGATGGCGGTATCGCGCCCGACCTCACCTATCAGGGTTTACTCAAAGATGAAAAATGGATGATGGATCATTTCAAAGACCCGCGTTCGCGCGTGACCGATTCCATCATGCCGACCTTTGGATTTACCGATAGCGATTATCAAGCCTTGACCGCCTATCTGGTCAGTATGAATAAACCGCCGACCGCGACTGCGCCCGCCGAAATTTATCAAAACCAATGCGCCCGTTGTCACGGCGAAGCCGGCGACGGCAAAGGAATGATTGCGCTTTATCTCGACCCCGCGCCGCGCGATTTAACCAAAGCTTCATTTATGAACAGCAAACCCGAAGAGCGGTTGTTGAAGTCCATTAAAGAAGGGGTTGCGGGAACTTCCATGCCGGCATGGGGTCGGGTGTTTAGCGATGATCAGATTCGCGGGGTTCTCGGTTATCTCACGCAAAATTTTGTCAAAGAGGCGCGCCGCGAATTGAAGCCGCGCAATGTGCCCGATGCCAATCCTGTAGCGATGAGCGATGATTCGGTGCGTCGCGGCGAAGAGATGTTCGTGCAACGGTGTTCGGGTTGTCACGGCAGAAAAGCCGATGGCAAGGGTCCGAACTCTCTGGACATCACGCCGCGTCCGCGCAATTTGCGCAACACCGATTTTATGAATTCGATTAATGATAAACGGTTGTTCGAATCAATCATGTATGGCGTACAAGGAACCGCTATGCCGCCCTGGGTTGATTACGGACTCTCACAAAATGACGTAGGTAATCTGTTGAATTATTTACGCAGTATCAATCAGGGCAAGAAATAAATATTTGCCGGGCTGAACGGTTGGGCAAAAGCCAGTCGCTTAGTCCGGCGAATGAATTTAACTGCAAATTTGCTGGGGAGGCATTATGCAAGAATCAAAAGAAGCGACTGCGGTTGGCGCAATTCCGGTAGCGGCAAATTACGCCGACTCGATTCACCAAGATACCACCGCCAAGTATTTTCTGGTCAGTTCTATCACCTACTTTTTTATCGTAGGAATTATAGCGGTTACGATTGCGGCGAAATTTGTCTGGCCTCAACTGCTTGGCACCATCCCGATGTTGACCTACGGCAGACTGCGTCCACTGCACGTCAATGGCATGCTGTTCGGATGGTTACTCGCCGCTGATATGGGACTCGCCTATTACGTCGTCCCAAGGCTATGCGGGGTCAAACTGTGGAGCGAAAAACTCGGTGTGGCAACCGCCATCCTCTGGAATGTCATTGTTCTGAGCGCCGTGGTCTGTTTACTGATGGGTTGGAATCAGGGGCTTGAGTACGCCGAACTGCCATTGCCGCTCGATGTTCTGGTGGTCATCGCCTGGATTATGTTTGGTCTCAATATTTTCATGACCGTGGCGACGCGCAAATATCAGGCGATGTATGTGACCCTGTGGTATACGATGGGCTGCATCCTGTGGACAGCGTTCGTTTATTTAACCGGAAATTTCGCCACCCTGTTTACCACCGGCGTCAATCAAGCGAATTTGAATTGGATGTATGTGCATAACGCGGTCGGCTTGATTTTCACGCCCATCGGCTTGGCGCTGGCTTATTACTTCATTCCGAAAGCGTCAAACAGTCCGTTGCACAGCCACAAACTTTCGATGATTGGTTTCTGGTCGCTCGCCTTCGTCTATGTCTGGACGGGGGCGCACCATATGCTGCACGGGCCGATTTCACAATGGTTGCAAACCATTGCCATCGTCTTTTCGGTCATGCTGCTGATTCCGGTGTGGGCGGTGGTCTATAACTTCGTGGCGACCATGAAGGGACAGTGGCATCAGTTGCGCGAAAACGTGCCGCTCAAGTTTTTAATGAGCGGGGTGGTCTTTTATCTGCTCACCTGTTTCCAGGGACCGATGCACAGTTTGCGTTCAGTGAATGCGATTGTATCAAAGACCGACTGGATTCCCGGTCACGCCCATATGGCGGTGCTTGGCGCGTTTTCATTCTTCGCGATTGCCGGTAGCTATTATGTAGTGCCGCGCATCTTCAAACGTCCGTTGCATTCCGATGCGCTTGCCAATTGGAGTTTCTGGCTCTTTTTGATTGGCGGTCTGGGATTTTTCGTGACCTTGTGGCTTGGCGGTTTCTGGCAAGGTTGGCAATGGAACAACCCGACGATTCCGTTCATCGATACGGTCGTGGCTTTGCAGCCCGTCTGGTTGGTCAGATTCTTCTCAGGCATTTTGATGTTTGCCGGAATCTGCGCTTTTGCTTACAACATTCTGGCAACCATGACCGGCACCAAGGGCAAATCTTCCGCCGGCAATGTTGCAACCGCGACGGCTTAATGAAGGAGGCATAATTTTATGTTGAGAAAAGCTGACACTAACGCTGCCTGGTTTATCGGCAGTTCTTTGCTGTTATTTTTCATCGGCGGCATTTTAACGACGGTGGTTCCGCCCTTGATTGATAAAAGCTGGGCAAAGCCCTTTGAAAACGCCGATGCCAGCAAAGGCATGACCGGCAAACTGAAACCTTTAACCGAACAGGAATTGCGCGGTCGCCAGATTTATATCAATGAAGGCTGTTGGTATTGCCACACGCAACAGACCCGCACCTTGCTTGCCGACACCAAACGTTCAGGCTGGCGCGGTGTGGATGCCCCGGTGTCAACGCCCGATGAATTTGTTTACGACAGCCCGCATATGTTCGGCACCAAACGCACAGGACCAGACCTCTCGCGCGTCGGTGGCAAATATGATGAGCAATGGCATCGCACCCATTTTCGCAATCCGCGCGATCTGGTTCCCGGTTCCATCATGCCGCCCTTCCCCTGGATAGCCAATAATGAACAGGATTTTCAGGCGGTGGTGGCTTACTTGCAAACCCTCGGTCGCGCCAAAGATTGGCGACCTGATAACGATTATGAAAAGTAGTCAGTAGCCGGGAGGTGGTAGCTGGTTAATCGTTGGACTCCTAACCGGCTACCGGCTACCGACTGCCGGAGACCGTTATGAAAGATTACGTTTATCCCAGCATCTTTTTCGCTTACTTCTATTTTTTCCTGTTGCTCTTCGGGGCAATCTATTTCTGCATTCGCTCAAGAAAAGATGGGTACTGGGGAGAAAACAGCGAAGAGGTGAAATATCAAATGCTCAAAGATGATGACGAATTCATTATCGACAAGCGAGATTAACCGGAGGTCACAGTATGGAATCATCTAAAGAAAATACCGAAATCAAAGAATATGCAGACGGCTGGATTACCGAGCGCAAAGGCACCGATGTACCGATGTTTTTGAAGTTCGCTTTCATCGTTATTGCCGGAGGTTGTCTCACTTACCTTTTCCTTTATATGAATGGCGAAGAGACGCACTCCGACAGAGGCACACTGGTGCGCGCTTTCAATGAAGTGACCGGCACGACCAATGGCTTTATGTATTTCGTCGCCGCGCTGGGAATTATTTATGGCGCGATTCTCGTGCGTTTCACCTTTAAAAAATTTCACGAAGATTGAGGCGAACCGCCTTGAGCGCAAGGGGCAGAGGACAACATCGAGTTGTAGCTACTTAGAGGTCAACCATGCAATGCCTGGCAAGTAAAATCCTACTTCTTCACTCAAAAAGTCCCGGTGAAGCCCATCAAGGCTGGGCTTGGTTGACGCTGGCTTTGGCGTTGGCGCTGCATATTACCGATGAAGCGCTGCACGATTTTTTAACCGGCTATAACGCCACGGTTTTGGCAATGCGAGAAAAAATTGCTTTTCTTCCTTTGCCAACCTTCTCATTTGAAGTCTGGTTGAGCGGGTTGATTTTCGCTGTCCTCCTGTTGCTGTTGCTTTCACCCTTCGCCTTTTCTCGCGCGAGGTGGCTCACCAGACTGTCTTACCCGCTGGGAATTTTAATGCTGGCGAATGGCTTGCAACATCTGGTGGGTTCGCTTTATTTCGGGAAATTGCTGCCCGGCGCTTATTCTTCGCCTTTATTGATTGCCGCCTCGATTTACTTATTATGGGCAATACGTCAACCAAACCGGAATCAACGCAACATTGCGCTTAATAAGGATTGATGAAGATTTTGGATTCGTTATGAACGATAACCACTTGGAATTTGAATTAGCCGACCAAACGACAGCCGAATACTGGACGAAGATGGTCAAGTGTCAGGATGCCTGCCCGGTGCATACCAATGCCTGCGGTTATGTGACGGCGATTTCTGAAGGTCGCTATAGTGACGCTTATAAAATTGCCCGCGCCACCAATCCCTTTGCATCTATCTGCGGACGGGTGTGTGGCGCGCCCTGTGAGGTCAATTGTCGTCGCGGCGATGTTGACGCGCCGGTTACGATTCGCGCGCTCAAACGTTTTGTCAATGAACAGTTCGGACCCGAAACCGGCAACTATGAATATTACATAGCCGGAGCCGACCAGCGCATGATTCCACCGACGCGCGGCGATTATGAAAAAATCGCGGTGATTGGCGCAGGGGTTTCGGGACTCACTGTGGCTCACGATTTAACCTTGCTCGGTTACAAAGTCACGGTGTTTGAAGCCAATGATGAACCCGGTGGAATGCTCACCGTTGGCGTGCCGGTTTTTCGTTTACCGCGTGATCTGGTGCGCAATGAAATTCAAGCGATTCTTTCGATGGGCGTCGAACTCAAATGCAACATGCGATTGGGGCGCGATTTCACCATCAGCGATTTGCGTCGCGAAGGTTACCAGGCGATATTCATCGGCGTAGGGCTGCCCAAAGGTCGCAAATTAAATATTCCCGGCACCGAGACGGAAGGCGTTTATGACGGCATGGATTTTTTGAAAGCGTTCAATGAAGGAAAGCCGCTGCCGATTGGCAAACGCATCATCGTCATCGGCGGCGGCAATGTCGCTTATGACGTGGCGCGTTCGGCAATTCGCCCGATGCAGGTGCCGATGGCTGACGCATCGTCGGATATGGAACGCACCCAGCGCATCGCTTATGACGTGGCGCGTTCGGCGCTCAGAATGAGCGGCGACAAAGAAGTTCATGTTGTTTGTCTGGAAAGTCGCCATGAAATGCCCGCCGATGAAATCGAAATCGTCGAAGGCGAAGAAGAAGGCATCAAGTTGCATACCTCGCGTGGACCGCAGGAAATACTGGTTGAAGAGGGTTATCTCAAAGGACTCCGAACCGTGAAATGTGTTTCGGTGTTTGATGAAAATCGCCGTTTCAGTCCGAAATTCGATGACTCGTTTATCGAAGACATTCATGCTGATACAGTGCTCTTTGCCATCGGGCAAACTTCCGATTTGAGTTTTTTGAAACCCGAAGACGGCGTAGAAATCGAACGCGGGTTGATTAAAGTTGACCCGGATACTTATCAAACCACAGCGCCGGATATATTCGCTTGCGGCGACATCGCCCACGGCCCGAGGCTTTTCATTCACGCCATCGCTTCGGCACAAATTGCCGCGCGTTCCATGCATGACTATCTGCGCGGCACGCGCACCGATGTGGTGGTTCGTAAACGCTGGTTGCCCGCCGAGTATACGATGGTCAAAGGTTGGGAACGTTTCGAGCGCGAAAATCCACCGGCATTGGAAAGCGAAACGCGCGCTTCAACGCTCAACATCACCGAATTGAACTTCGCGGAAAGCGAAGCCCGTCGTCAGGCGGCGCGGTGTTTGCGCTGCAATATCAACACGGTTTTCGATACCTCGATTTGCATTGCCTGTAATGGGTGCGTGGATGTTTGTCCGCAAAATGTCATCAAACTGGTTGGTCTTGACCAATTGCGCAATGATGATTACCTGATGAATCTGGCTTCGGAAACCTGGGATATTCAGGCTGAAGATTTGCAGGATTACACTGATGAAGAATTGCAGGAACTCGGCGCGGTGATGCTCAAGGACGAATCGATTTGTATACGTTGCGCCATGTGCGCGTCGCGGTGTCCGACACAGGCGGTCACCATGAAGCGTTTCGATTTTTATCGGGAGTGTTCGACAGTTGGGGTTGCGAATCCCAAAATCAATTACGCAAACAGAAGCTCTCTGGTAGGATAGTGGTTCTCAAAATCCGTCGTTGCCATATGCTTTGCCCTTTTTACTGGGAAGGAAGCATCATCCCTATATGAATAACGCGGGCGAGAACCTCCCTGCCCGATTATTTGAAGACGCGGATTGAACCGTCCACGCTCCCAGTAAAAAGACTTCTGAATGCATTCCTCTGTTCATCTCCCTTCCGGCTATTGCTCTGTCCACAAGGCACACGAATTGCACAATTAGAGATTCGTGATGAGCTTTGGGGAATTTTACCTGATTTTTGCATTAGGACTTGTGAGTAGTTTGCATTGTGTGCAAATGTGCGGACCGATTGTGCTGTCTTACAGTTTGCCATTGGGTAAGCACACGCGAAGACAGCAATTTTTTGCTCACCTCTCCTACAACGCGGGGAGAATTTTAACTTATACCGTACTCGGCTTGATGGCAGGTTTGGCGGGCGGCACAATCGGTTTTATCGGCAAACTCGCAGGCGTGGGCAATATTGCGGCAATCATTGGCGGCGCGTTAATGGTTATCGCGGGTTTGCTCATGCTTGATTTAATCCCCAGCCGCAACCTGCAAAGATTTGACCCGCTCAAAAGCTTATCGCGGTGGTTAAACCCCATCGGTTGGCGTCTCTCGTCGCCGACGATTCTCAGCAAATTTTCGCTTGGCGTGATGCTCGGATTTCTGCCTTGTGGACTGGTTTACGCAGCTTTGCTGAGGGCGATTGCAACCGGCGAGATGCTGGCAGGGGCGCTCACCATGTTGGCGTTTGGACTGGGCACAACCAGTGCTTTATTGGTGCTCGGTATGTTTTCGTCGGTCATCAGTTTGAAATTAGGCAGATGGGGGAGCCGTCTGGCAGCCGTCAGTGTCACGCTGCTTGGCGCATTTTTGGTTTGGCGCGGTGTGATGCCGTTCATATCGGGCAGCGCGCCAACCGAATGTCATCAGTAGCCCAAAAGTTAGCGCAGGCATTTGAGCGCCCTCCCTGACGGTCGGGCTACTGAACTGAAACTGAAATATGAGCCTTATCATGAAAAACCTCGTTACGACTGAACCCAAACCGCTTCCGGTTATCCAGTCGAAAAAACCATCACTGAAGCCTGCGGTGACTCCAGTTCCAAAGCAGAAGACTTATCACCGCAGCCGCCGAATCGTGCAGTCTTTATGTTTTATCGGATTTTTAATTCTTCCCTTTTTTAATGTGATGCGCTTTGACATTCCGCGTCAGCGTTTTTATTTCGCGGGTTACGAACTCTGGATTAATGAATTTGCCATTATCTTTTTCGCCATGATGTTTACCTTGTTCGTCATCGCCGCGGCATCCATGCTCTATGGCAGAATCTATTGCAGCTACCTCTGCCCGCAGATGATTTTCAGTGAAGCCTCGCTTGCCGTCGAAGACAAAATCCGCCGCGTCATCAACAAACGCTTCATCAAAATGGATGCCAAAAAACGCCAACTCCTGAGCCGCATCGGATTTTACAGCGTGCTCGGTCTGGCTTCGATATTTTTGGCTTTCGTGTTTATTTCCTACTTCGTCGAGCCGCGCGATTTATTCTGGCGTTTAGCTTCACTCGATATTCAAACCGCCGGGGGCATTGCGGGCGCGGCAACCACGCTCATCACCTTTTTGGATTTCACTTTGGTGCGCCAGAAATTCTGCACCACCATATGCCCTTACGGTTATCTGCAAGGCATCCTCGGCGACAACAACACGCTCATCGTGCATTATCGCGATGAAGACAAAACCTGTATCGAATGCAAAAAATGCGTGCGCATTTGTCATATGGGCATAGACATTCGCAAATCGCCTTATCAAATCGAATGTATTCATTGCGGCGAATGCATCGATGCCTGCGCGGACGTGCTCGGACGTTTCGGCAAAGAGAGTTTGATTCACTATACGTGGGGCGAAAAGGGCGAATATCTAAACGATAAAAAAGTGCCGTGGCTTCGCCGTCTGGGACTGAGAGATGCCAAACGCATGGTGGTGCTGTTGATTATTTTGTTTTATGCCTCCGGTCTGTTTGTGGCGCTTTCGATGCGCGATAACGTGCTCGTGAAAATTGCGCCGATTCGCACAACCATGTATCGCATCGGCGAAGACGGCAGAATTTACAATCAATTCCGCATGACGGTTGCCAATCGCGGTAAAAAAGATGCGCTGCTCACGCTGTCACTCAATAATTTACCTGATGCGCAAATCGTGGTGGCTGATAATCCCCTGCCGCTGCAAGCCGGTGAAGAGGTGCAAACCGAATTTGAAATTGCGCTGGAGCCTAATCAAGCGCAACCGGGCGTCAATTATTTTCAAATCGTCGGCGCAGTGACGCCCGACAATACCAGAGAAACCTTTGATATGACGTTCATCATGCCGACTGAGCGCCCGAAGACCAAATAAACGGTCAGTTGTAGTAAGGAGAAGTCATTATTTTTTCTTTCATACATACCGAGTCACATGGGTATTTCATTCGTGTGATTTAAACCATTCATAACCTTCGCCTCAGCAAATTGCCAGGCGAAGGACTAACCTCAATCTCAATTACTGGAGGATCAGGGAATGAATCAATTATCAACTCATATCGCTTCGCGTGGAGGTAAACTTTTTTCCCATATTGTTTTTGCCTGCGCTTTCGTCTTTGCCTTAACACTCTTCTCGGCGTCGACAACTTCGGCTCAGAGTTTGAACTGGGAAGGTCAAACGGGAGCGTTTATCACCCCTTTTGCCTATACCAGCGATTCGCCGGTTAAAGGCATCGGTCACCCGAACGTCAGCTTTCACTATTTAAATGCCGGCAGCGTGATTGGCAATCATTTTCAAGGCTCGATCACCGTCGGCATCGCCAAACGGTTGGAATTCGGTTACACGCGCAATGGCGCAGCCGAAGGCAGCACACCGGTTTTCAGTTCGCTTTTTAAAGAAGGCTTTAACATCTTTCATGGCAAAGCCAATCTGGTCACTGAAAATGCCGGTAAAAACAATTTTGTCCCGGCGGTTTCCGTAGGCTTTGTGGCGCGCACTCAGGTCAAACGTGTGGGCGGTGTGCTCACCAACAAGGAAACCAAAAACGGCGATGTTTACATCGTTGCAACCAAAACCATTACTCAGGTCAAACATCTGCCGATATTGATTAACGTCGGCTACAAAGGCACCAATGCATCGCTTATGGGGGTTGCCGGTAATGCGCCCGATTGGACTGGAAAACTTTTCGGCGCGGGCGCGTTCGTCGTCAAAGCGTCAAAAGGTTTATTGATATTCGGTTCCGAATTCGCCAAACAACCGAAACGCATCAAGGATTTGCCGGGCGCAACGCTGCCAACTTCCTTAACCTATTTCGTGCGCATCGTGCCGAAAGGCGATGTGCCCTTCAATATTGATTTCGGCGTTGCCCAGCTTGCCGGAAAGATTGCGCCGGGCGTCGATTTAAAAGCCCGTTCGCAATTTGCAATGGGCATGTCCTATCGCTTCTAGTTTGCTTTAACTCATCAGCAAGTGAGTCGATTATTCCCGGCTCACTTGCGCTTCATTCAAAGGAGAGTGCTGTGAATATTCAATCAACTCATCCCGCATCAAAAACAGGGCACCCGGTTTTACTCTACGTGTTGCCGCTGGTGATGGTCTTGTTTATCGGAATTCTGGTTGTGGTTTATTACGTTTCCAAGAAAGCCAATCCCATCATTCTTGATGAACAAGGCAAACCCGTAAACGCCGAACTATCACATCATTGAAAAGGGTCATTGCATGAAAGAAGAGCAGGCAAACTATCCGTGCGACCTGTGTCAATTACCGGTCGGACGCCATCCATTTCAACGACAATTTAACCATGAAACCAAATGGTTCTGTTGTCTGGGTTGCACAAATGTTTATGCCATATTGCTGGAAAGCGGCGTCATCGACAGCGGTGAAGACATTCGCGAAACTGAAATTTTCAAACGCAGTTTACAGCTCGGACTGATTTCCACCGGCAGAACCCAATCAACTAAAAAATCAACTCTTGAAATTCCCCAAGGCACACCAACCGAAGAGGCATTGATTCAGGTTTCAGGCATGTGGTGTTCGTCTTGCGCCTGGCTTATCGAGCACGCCTTATCGAATGAACGCGGCGTGGTTTCCGCTGAAGCGTTCTTTGCATCCGATTTAGTTAAAGTTCGTTACTGCCCGCAATATCTGCCGCCCGACCGCATCACTCAGCGCATCAAGCAACTCGGTTATCAAGCCAGCGAATACACCGGCGACAATGAAGCAGCGCAGACGGAACGGCGCGATTTAATTTTGCGACTCGGCATTGCGGGTTTTCTGTGGCTCAACATCATGACGTTGAGCACGGCGCTTTATGTTGGATATTTCGAGCAAATCAATGAAAGTCTGGCGCGTTTCCTGCCCTTTGTGTTGATGGCGCTGGCTGCGCCTGTCATCTTCTTTTCTGCAAAAACGATTATGCAACTCGCCTGGCAAGGCTTCATCAATCGCACTGTAAGAATGGAAACGCTCCTTGGTTTAGGCATTCTTGCGGCTTATGTTTACAGTTCGATTCAAGCCTTTCGCGGCGAAACCCATGTCTATTTCGATACCGCTTCAGCAATCGTCACCTTGGTTTTACTTGGCAAATTAATCGAACGCGGCGCAAAAGAGCGCACCAGCAAAGCCATCACCATGCTTTATCGGTTAATGCCGAAAAAAGTTCGACTGTATGCCGGTGGCTTGGAAAAATTTGTTTCCATCGAGGCGCTCAGTGTCGATGATATTTTTGTCGTCAAAGCCGGTGAACGCATACCGGCTGATGGTGTAGTGGTCGAAGGCGCATCGCATACCGATGAATCGTTGCTCACAGGCGAATCGTCGCCAATCGCTAAAGGGATTGATAGCCCTGTGGTATCGGGCAGCGTCAATGTCAGTAGCGTCCTGCACATTCGCGCCACCAAGGTTGGCAATGACACGACGCTGGCGCAAATCATTCGCCTGGTAGAACACGCCCTGAGCAGTCGTTCGGCAATCGAGCGCACGGTTGATAAAGTGTCGCGCATTTTCGTGCCGGGCGTCATTGTCGTTGCCGTTTCAACTTTTGCGATTTGCTGGCTCGGCGGGTTTACCAACCTGGGCGATGCCTTGATGCGCGCCATCACGGTTCTGGTTATCGCTTGCCCCTGTGCGTTGGGGATGGCAACGCCGCTTGCCATCACCGCCGCCATTGGCGCGGCTTCACGTTCAGGCATACTCGTTAGCGACAGTCGGGTACTGGAAACCATTCGCAAAGTTGATGTGGTGATATTGGATAAAACCGGAACCATCACCGAAGGCAACTTCGCGCTCCTAGATTTCGACATTCAACCTGAAACGGTGATGCTCGAAAATTTCATTCCAACCATCGCCCTGCAATTGCAGAACTCACTACAACCGCCTGTAAGTGAAAATTTATCCGACGGGATTTTTAAAACCCATTACTTGCCGATGCTCGCTGGGCTTGAACGCTGTTCGGAACATCCCTTGGGACGCGCGGTCATCAATTACGCCGAGCATGAAAATATCGATATTACGGAAGCCCGCGAGGTGCAAATTCATAAAGGGCTTGGCATCACCGGCAAGATTTCAAACAAACGCATTTTCATCGGCAATCGCAAACTCGCCGAAAGCGAAGCGCGACTGTCGGGTTCGCAATTTCTGGAAAGCGCCAATCAGTGGGAGCGGCAAGGGCGCACGGTGGCATTTTTCGGCTGGCAAGGCGCAATCAAAGGCGTGCTCGCCTTCGGCGACCAGGTTAAACCGGAAGCCCGCCAGGTCGTGAATGATTTAAGAGCGCGCGGCATCAAAACCTTGATAGTTTCGGGTGACGCGCAAGACACGACCGCCTGGATTACCAAACAGGTTGGCGCAGATGAATTCATAGCCGAAGCCCTGCCCGATGATAAAACCCAGGTGATTGAGCGATTGCAGCAACAGGGCAAAGTCGTCGCCATGATTGGCGATGGCATTAACGATGCGCCGGCTTTGGCGAAAGCTGATTTAGGCATCGCTGTGGGGTCGGGGGCAGACCTCGCGATGCGCGCCGCAGCGATGGTGTTAATGAGCAATTCACTGACGAAAGTTATCGAAGCGTTCGAGATTTCGCGCAAGACCTGGCGCGTCGTCAGACAAAATCTGTTCTGGGCATTCGTGTATAACACCTTGAGCATCAGCCTCGCAGTCACGGGCGTGTTGAATCCGTTGCTTGCCGCCGCCGCCATGTTGCTATCGAGTTTATCGGTGATTGGCAATTCACAACGCCTCAGCGCCTCGCTGCAAAAACGCAAGTAAAGCAGTACGATTCGGCGGTAACCGGCGGCTCATTGTGTGTGTTCAACCCACCCGCTGCCACAGGCGCTTGCCAGAATTCATTCGTTCTTCCCGAATACCAGTTGCCTGAAAAAAATGTGCTACACTGGCAACCGTTCTTGAGAGCATTTTGCGGTTGATTTTACCGGAAAAATTTTTAAGCAAGCGGTCTTTGACCGCGATGATTTTTAACAGGCGGTCAAAGACCGCTTGCTCAACTCAAGTAGCAGTGTATTGTCAAAAAGAATTCATTCTCGCAAACGTCTGCGATGGGTTTGAGGGGAATGCTTGATGAGAAAAGATTACAGCCGCACCGCCGAGGCGGTTGCCTTAGCCCGCGCCATACAACAGAATCTGCCGCCATCCCAACGCATACTCGACGACCCTTACGCATCGGCATTTATTCAACATCCATATTTGCGCCTGGTTGCCCGCAGCCCGATGCGCTCGCGTCTGCTATCGCGCTTTCTGGATTTCTGGGCAACCGGCGGGCAGGAATTCGTTGCCATTCGCGCGCGTTTTGCCGATGAACTGGCAAGCGAGATGGTTGGTCAAGGATTGCAGCAACTCGTGCTTTTAGGCGCGGGGTTTGATTCGATGGCGTTAAGAATTCAGCAAACGCTTCGTGGCGTAACGGTTTTTGAAGTCGATCATCCGGCTACCCAAAAGGTCAAACGCAGAGTCTTGGAACGGTTGGGCATCCCCGATAATCTGCGCTTTGTCGCCGTTGATTTTGAAAAAGATAACTTCGTTGAAAAATTGCAAGAGGCAGGATGCGCCAGCCATCAACTTTCACTGATTATCTGGATGGGCGTGTCGTACTATTTGACTGAGCAGGCGATGGCGCGCGCTTTAACGCAAATCCGTTTGTTGGGAAGCCAGGGGAGCAAACTCACATTCGATTATTTCTTGCAGGAAGTCATTGACCAGACCACGCCAAATGCCGAAGCGCGATTTGCAGCGCGCCGCGTGGCGCAACTCGGTGAACCGTGGCTATTCGGATTGCAACCCGAAGCAGTCGCTGATTATTTAAAGAATTTCGGATTCCGATTGATTCACGATTATGATGCCGAAGGGTTGCGACACAAATTTCATCTGCGGCGTTTCAAACCGATTGATTACGCGCACATCGTGGTTTGCGAACACGCGGGCAAGGCTTGAATGCACAAACGGCTGTCGGGTTTTAAATCGAAATTTGCCTTTCTATTTTCATTTGCTTACCCGCAGTTAATTCTCCAGCACAGCTTCCAACCGGCTCATAATCTGCTCTTTGCTCATCAAACCAATCAGCCGGTCAACCGCTTTGCCGTCTTTGAAAATAATCAATGTCGGGATGCTGCGAACATTAAACCGCACAGCCATTGCCTGATTTTCATCGATATTTAATTTGGCAATCTGCACGCGCCCGTCGAGTTCGCTTGCCAGTTGGTCAAGCACAGGGGCGAGCATTTTGCAGGGCGCGCACCAGTCAGCCCAGAAATCAACAACAACCGGAATCGCCGATTGCTCGACCACTTCGGCAAAATTGCTGTGGTTGACCATGACCGGCTCTGCGCCCAGAGACAAAGCCGTAGCGCAACGCCCGCAAATCGGAATGAATTTTTGCTTCAACCGATCAGCCGGGACACGATTAACGCTTCCGCAGGCTTTGCAGCGCAGCAGATGAACAACATTTGAATTCATAACCACCTAATTGATTTCAGGCTCAGGCAGCCTTCGGATGATGCGTCGTTGTGGAAGCCTGCGTATCGGCGGTTTGTGACTCTTTGGTTTCCGACGCCTGGCGTTTCAGGTCACCGAGAACATCCAAACCGATGGCGATAAACAAAACCGCTACGGCAAACGGAAATGCCGTGTAAAGGTAGGTGCCAACTAAACTGCTGCCCGTAAAGGTCAGGAATATGCCCCCGCCTGCTCCGCAGAAAACCGTCAACAACAACGCCAGAATGGTTCTGATGTATTTCATATTCACACCTCTCCGTCATGTTGAATTTTGAAATAATTCAGAATCGTTAAAGCAATCACCGAACCACACAAAAAATGGGGAATAGTCCAGAAAATCGCCACTATTTGCATAGAACAGGAAATGGTGTGCGACTTATTCCCCACCCACTAAAGACGCGCGAGGATTTTTTCGCGACGGCTCTCAAATACAAAAGCTAGCACAAGTAGACCTGCGACAAGCAACCCGAAATCCTCTTTCACCCCAAAGAGAAAAGCTGCCGTTGACCCAACCAATGACCACAACAGCGGAATGATTAACAATTGCCAGGGAACTTTTTTTTGGACGAATAAGAAGAAACCCAAAGTAAAAATGGTCAACGGGCAGGGCGTCACCCCAAACATGGGTGATTGGGGATAACCATGGTCGAATACATATCCGAGTGCCGGGTACAGCGCCATTGCATAAAGTATCAACAATCCCCCCACCAGGCTGCGAAGGTTTCTGCTAAAACTAAAAGAGAGCTGTTGCTTTACAAATCCAAACCACAGTAACAGCCCCCCCTGAATTATAAATACCAGACCAAAAATGTAAGCAGCCGGGTTAAGGCTGCTGAAATACATCAAGTGATAAAAAATTCCTGTCCATAACCAGAAGGCAGCCAATATCGCAGCTACCAGTTGGTCGCGCTTTGAAAATTTTGAAAGCGCCATCAGCACAGCAACGCCGCCGAGCGCATAGGCAATCACCTGAACGGGAAAAATTGCCCGATTATATGTCTCAAAAATGCTAAAGAATTGATCTGCGCTAAAGGGAAGATTCATTTTTTCCTCCCCTATCGGTTCATTCAAGCAAGTTGCAATTCATACCAGGCAGCCTTTTCCAATTCCAGGGTTCGCGGAAAAAGAACATTATTTTCCAGGTGAATGTGCTGGTGTAAATCTGCTTCAAATGACGGCAAGGCTTCATACAAAGTTTGATAACTGATGCAGGCATCCGCCGGAACCTGATAATTGTTGGTCATGGTTCGCATAATGCGCAGCAATTCACCGACGTTATCATGTTCCATCATCATCATCCTCACGGGGTTTTTCACGGTTCCGAAAAACGGCATCGGCGGTTTATGATGATTTTTCTGCGCCGATTCCAAAGCTTTCACGTAAGGAAACAGCACGCTCTCTTCCTTCATCATATGCGGGAGTAAATCTTCTGCCAGCAATTTAAATAATTCATTCAAGCGTAAAAGTTCAGGATGATTTTGGGCGTGCGCCTTGCAAACGCTGATCAGTAATTTTTCCAACCGTTCAATCTCCTGTTTGGTAAACACATGATGGGTTTGCACAATAAAATCAACCAGTGCAATAAGCGATTCCTGTTGCCAATTGTGATTTGGCAACGGCTCATGGTTTTTATCAAGCTCCATCAGTGAAGATAAAACCTCTTCAGTTGAAACCTGTGCAAGCTGGCAGGCTTCATTTAGCGAACGATTGCCGCCACAACAATAATCGATACCCAGTCGTTCAAATATCCGCGTGGCTCCGGGCAATTTAACCGCGACTTCTCTAACCGTATTGGATAAGGTAAAGCTCATAACTCCTCCGAGTGTGTAAAGTTTAATAATCTTTGTTGTGGTGCAAAACTCATACCCGAATAAATCTTCGCGTTAATCACCATTGCTGCGAAAAATTTCACAATTCAACCGGCGAATGATGGGCGTTATCGCAACCTGTATGGTTTTCTCACTGGTATTTTTCCGCAATCCCCCGAACTTGGAATCAATTTCCCGCTGGAATAGGTTTTGCTCTCTCACGCCCGTTAGAGGAAATTATGAAAAGAGAATTAATCACCTTTGACGGCAATGAAGCCGTCGCCCACGTTGCTTATCGAATCAATGAAGTCATTGCCATTTATCCAATTACGCCATCATCGCCAATGGGCGAATGGTCTGATGCCTGGTCTGCGGCGCATCAACCGAACATCTGGGGCATCGTGCCATCGGTCATTGAAATGCAAAGCGAAGGCGGCGCGGCGGGCGCTGTACACGGCGCATTGCAAACCGGTTCACTAACCACAACCTTCACGGCATCGCAGGGCTTGCTGCTGATGATTCCCAATATGTATAAGATTGCCGGTGAACTCACACCGATGGTCATCCACGTGGCGGCACGATCACTTGCCGCGCAGGGGCTTTCAATTTTCGGCGATCATAGCGATGTGATGGCAACGCGCGCCACCGGCTTTGCACTGCTTGCGTCAAATTCGGTACAGGAAGCGATGGATTTTGCGCTGATTGCACAGGCTGCATCGCTTGAGTCGCGCATTCCCTTTCTGCATTTCTTCGACGGGTTCCGCACCTCGCATGAAGTCGCCAAAGTCGAACTGCTCACCGACGATGATATGCGCGAAATGATTGACCTCGATTTAGTGCTGGCGCATCGCGGGCGCGCGCTTTCGCCCGACCATCCGGTGCTGCGCGGCACGGCGCAAAACCCCGATGTCTATTTTCAAGCCCGCGAAACCGTCAATCCTTTCTATGACAAATGCCCGGATATTTTGCAGAAGGCGATGGATAAATTCGCGGCAATTACCGGACGGCAGTATCACCTCTATGAATATCACGGCGCAACGGATGCCGAGCGCATTATTGTTTTAATGGGTTCGGGCGCGGAAGCGGTTCACGAAACCGTCGATTACTTAAACGCCCAGGGCGAAAAGGTCGGGGTGTTGAAAGTGCGCTTGTATCGCCCGTTCGATTCTAAACGTTTTGTTGAAGCGTTACCGGCAACCGTTAAAGCTATTGCCGTGCTTGACCGCACCAAAGAGCCGGGCAGCGCCGGCGAACCGCTTTATCAGGATTGCATCACCGCGCTTCACGAAGGAATGAGCAAACAATGGGGCGAACTCGAAGTCGCGCCGAAAATCGTCGGCGGGCGTTACGGGTTATCTTCAAAAGAATTCACCCCCGCGATGGTTAAAGCGCTATTCGATAATCTCAAACATGAACATCCGAAAAATCATTTCACCATCGGCATCAATGACGATGTGACCTTCACCAGTCTCGAATACGATGACCGTTTTTCAACCGAACCCGCAAGCGTAGTGCGCGCCATGTTTTATGGCTTGGGTTCGGATGGCACGGTCGGCGCGAATAAAAATTCCATCAAAATCATTGGCGAAAACACCGATAATTTCGCGCAAGGCTATTTTGTTTACGACTCCAAAAAAGCCGGAGCCGTCACCGTGTCCCACTTACGATTTGGTCCCGAACCGATTCGTTCAACCTATCTCATCACCCAATCGAATTTCGTCGCCTGTCATCAACCGATATTCCTCGAACGTTACGATATGCTTTCGGCGTTGGTCGAGGGCGGCACTTTTCTGCTCAACACACCTTATTCAAAAGAGCAAATCTGGCACGAGTTGCCGCAGACCATGCAGGAACAGCTAATCGAAAAACGCGCTAAATTTTTCGTCATTGATGCGACTAAAGTAGCCAGAGAAAGCGGCATGGGAACGCGCATCAATACGGTGATGCAGGTCTGTTTCTTTGCCCTGTCGGGCGTCTTGCCGAAAGCCGAAGCGATTGTCGCAATCAAAGATTCCATCAGGAAAACCTATGGCAAAAAAGGCGATGAAATCGTCGCGTTGAATTTAAAAGCGGTGGATGAAACCTTGGCGCATCTCTTTGAAGTTACGATTCCCGGCGATGTGACCGGCAACATAGCGATGCCGCCGCCGGTCTCGCCAACTGCTCCGACTTTTGTGCGCGATGTACTGGGAAAAATGATTGCCTGTCAGGGCGATTTATTGCCGGTGAGCGCCTTGCCTTGCGATGGCACTTATCCGACGGCAACCGCGAAATGGGAAAAACGCAATCTCGCATTGGAAATTCCGGTTTGGGATTCGCAGGTGTGTATTCAATGCGGCAAATGCGCGATGGTCTGCCCGCATAGTGTCATTCGCATTAAAGCCTATGACGCGAAATATCTCGAAGGCGCGCCCGAATCTTTCAAATCCTGTGATGCCCGCGACCGCGAATGGCAAGGGTTGAAATACACCATTCAGGTGGCACCCGAAGATTGCACGGGTTGCGGGATTTGCGTCGATATTTGTCCCGCGAAAAACAAAACCGAAACCCGGCTCAAAGCCCTCAATATGCAAGCGCAACCGCCGCTTCGCGAAAGCGAACGCGACAATTGGGATTTCTATTTAGAGATTCCCGAACTCGACCGTCGGTTGATTAAAAACTCGACGATTCGTCAACAACAGGTGCAGGAACCGCTGTTTGAATTTTCCGGGGCATGCGCCGGATGCGGCGAAACGCCTTACATCAAACTGGTCACTCAGCTTTTCGGCGACCGCACGGTGATTGCCAATGCCACCGGTTGTTCTTCGATTTATGGCGGCAATCTGCCGACCACGCCTTACACACAAAATGGCGAAGGTCGCGGTCCCGCCTGGTCGAATTCCCTCTTTGAAGACAATGCCGAGTTTGGTTTGGGGTTCAGATTGTCGATTGACCAGCAAACTGCCTTTGCCAAACAACTGTTGCCGAAATTCGCCAGTGTGGTTGGCGACGAATTGGTCGAACACATTCTGAATGCCGAGCAAAAAAATGAAGCGGATATTTATGACCAGCGCGAACGGGTTGAAATATTGAAACAGCAACTTGCCGGTCTCGATTCGGTTGAAGCGAAACAATTACAAAGTCTCGCCGATTACCTGGTGAAAAAGAGCGTATGGATTGTTGGCGGCGACGGCTGGGCTTATGACATTGGTTATGGTGGACTCGACCATGTCCTGGCAAGCGGTCGCAACGTCAACATTCTGGTACTCGACACCGAAGTCTATTCCAACACCGGCGGACAAATGTCGAAAGCCACACCGCGCGCGGCGGTGGCAAAATTCGCTGCCGGGGGCAAGCCCGTCGCGAAAAAAGATTTGGGATTGATTGCCATGACTTACGGCAATGTCTATGTGGCGCGGGTTGCGATGGGCGCTAAAGACGAACACACGCTCAAGGCTTTTCTTGAAGCCGAGGCTTATGACGGACCATCGCTCATCATTGCTTATAGTCATTGCATCGCGCATGGCATCAACATGGCGACTGGCATGCAAAATCAGAAAGCCGCCGTCGAATCCGGTCAATGGTTGCTCTATCGCTACAACCCCGATTTAACCGAAACCGGCGAAAACCCGCTTCAGCTTGATTCACGCGCGCCGAAGATTGCCCTTGAGCAATATCTCTATCGCGAGAATCGTTTCAAAATGCTCACCAAGAGTCATCCCGAAGATGCCAAGCGGATGCTCAAGGAAGCGCAAAAAGATGTTTATGATCGCTGGCGTTTTTACGAATACTTTGCCTCGAGAAAACCGGAACCGCCGGACGGTAACGGCAATATCGGTGGAAAGGAATTAGCGAAGTTGCAAAAGTGATGCCTCAGTGCGTGGACACCGGCTGTGATACCCGTGCAGTAGTCAACAACGGTTATTGCAGCCGGGCTGAATTTTTGTAAACCGGTGGGGATGGAAATTTCAAAGCAGTGAATAACTGAAAACGAAAGGTTATCTCATGAAGCTCAACACCTCTTATCTGGGAATGAATTTACGAACGCCGCTGATTGTATCGGCTTCGCCGCTTTCGGAAGAGCTTGACAACATCAAACGCATGGAGGATGCGGGCGCGTCAGCCGTGGTTTTGCATTCGCTGTTTGAAGAGCAACTCACCAATGACCGCTTTGAGTTGAATTATCATTTGAGTTACGGCACCGAAAGTTTTGCCGAAGCGTTGACCTTTTTTCCCGAACCGCTCGATTATCATCTCGGACCCGAAGGTTATCTCAATCACATTCGCAGAGCCAAAGAAGCCGTGAACATTCCGATTATCGGCAGTCTCAATGGTTCATCCATCGGCGGCTGGACGGATTATGCGAAAGAGATTGAACAGGCTGGAGCCGATGCCATCGAATTAAATATTTATTACATCCCGACTGACCCGGATATTTCCGGGGTTGAAATCGAGCACACCTATCTCGATATACTTGAAATGGTCAAACCCCATGTCAAGATTCCGGTTTCGATAAAGCTCAGTCCATTTTTCAGCAACCTCGCCAATTTTGCCAAACGTCTTGACGGTGAAGGAGCCGATGGACTGGTTTTGTTTAACCGTTTTTATCAACCTGACCTTAACCTCGAAGCTCTGGAGGTTTTTCCCAACATCATTTTGAGCACGCCGCAGGCAATGCGCCTGCCGATGCGCTGGATCGCCATTCTTTACGGGCGCATTCATGCATCACTTGCTGCAACCAGTGGTATCCATACGGCACAAGATGTGTTAAAAATGTTGATGGTCGGAGCAAACGTCACACAGCTATGCTCAGTCCTTTTTAGGCGCGGCATAGACCATATCAAAATCATTGAGCGTGATTTAATCGAATGGATGGCAGAACACGAATATGAATCGGTTCGCCAGTTGCAGGGCAGCATGAGCCAGAAAAACTGCGCCAATCCCAGCGATTTTGAACGCGCCCAATATGTGCGGGCGCTCCACAGTTACAAACCGGCTCATTTATAATTGCGCGGTCTGTACCAGTAGTTAACTAATTTTCAGGAGGCAAAGATGAGCGCACAAACTCTCACCATTACCGATAATCGAACCGGCAAGCAGTACGAAGTGCCGATTGACAACGGCACCATCAAAGCCATCGATTTACGCAAGATTAAAACCTCGGACGATGACTTTGGCTTGATGACTTATGACCCGGCATTTACCAACACGGCATCGTGCAAAAGTAAAATCACCTTGATTGACGGCGACAAAGGCATCCTCAGATATCGCGGCTATCCGATTGAACAACTCGCCGAACATAGTTCGCATCTCGAAACCGCTTATCTGATTTTGCATGGTGAATTGCCCGATGAAGCGCAGTTAAAGGATTGGACTTGGAATATCACGCATCACACCTTTATTCACGAAAACATCAAAAAATTTATTGACGGTTTTCATTATGATGCGCACCCGATGGGCATGTTGATTGGCACCATCGGCGCGTTGTCGACGTTTTATCCCGATGCCAAAGCTATTTTCAATGAAGACTCGCGCCGCAAACAGATTTCCCGGTTGATTGCCAAAGTCGCAACCATTGCGGCTTTTGCCTATCGTCACCGCATGGGACTTCCGTATGTTTACCCGGACAATGATTTGAGCTACCCCGGCAATTTCTTAAACATGATGTTTAAGACCACGGAGTTGAAATACCAGCCCGACCCGATTCTCGAACGCGCCCTGGATGTGTTGTTTATTCTGCACGCCGACCACGAACAAAATTGCAGCACCAATGCCATGCGTAGCATCGGCAGTTCGCAATCCGACCCCTATTCGGCAATCGCCGGCGCGGCTGCGGCGCTCTACGGGCCATTGCACGGCGGGGCGAATGAAGCGGTGTTGCGCATGCTCAATGAAATCGGCACTGTTGAACGCATCCCCGAATACATCAAGAAAGCCAAAGCCGGAGAGATTCGTTTGATGGGCTTCGGGCATCGCGTCTACAAAAACTATGACCCGCGCGCCAAGATTATCAAAAAACTGGCGTATGAAGTTTTTGAAGTGACCGGCAAAAACCGTTTGCTTGACATTGCTCTGGAACTCGAACGCATCGCCCTCGAAGATGATTATTTCGTGCAGCGCAAACTCTATCCGAATGTCGATTTTTATTCGGGAATTATTTATCAGGCGATGGGCTTTCCGGTGGAAATGTTCGCGGTATTGTTTGCCATTCCGCGCACCGCGGGCTGGATCGCCCAATGGGAAGAGATGCTGCTTGATACGGAGCAGAAAATCGCCCGCCCGCGCCAGATTTATCTCGGCAGCGATATACGCGATTATGTGCCGATGAAAAAACGCGGTTAATTGTTTTTATCCGGCAAGGGCTTTGGTTACCCAGGGCGCTTGCCGGATTTGTCTGCTTATCCCGCTCAGTCAAGCCCTCGAAATTGTTTGTGAGTCGTATCACCGATTTCAGTGATTCAACTCACAGACTGCCTGTAGCAATTGCAGTAAGATGACCTCGATAACATTAGGCTTGGCAATTTGATAATGACGATGAACAGTGAGGTTCATCAGCGGTTCTCAATAATATAAAAACCGTTCGTTGATGGGCTATCGGCTTTCACCTTGTAAACAATAGGAAACATCAACCTGAACGCAGTAAAAAACTCCTACGTCGTGCTTATTGAAAAATAACGAGTCGGAGGTGAGTTATGCTGAAAAGGTCTATTTTATTGGTGTTTTTTCTATTCTTTGGGATGATGTCGGTCTCAAAAATTTTCTCGGCTGCCCCTATTCAGGATTTATCCGCATTCAAAAATAACAGTTGTGTAAATTGTCATTCGCGTGCCGAAGGGTCGGCGCTCGAAGGCAGTCGCTATTATGAATGGCATATGTCTGTCCACAAAATCGAAGGCATCGGCTGCGATAAATGTCACGGCGGCAATGCGACTTCAAATGACAAGAAACTAGCGCATATGGGCGTGCTATCGCCCAAAGCCGGTGACAGCAAATTGCATCCGAAAAATTTGCCAGCCACTTGTGGTGCCTGTCATCAACCGATAATGACGGCTTTTGTCAACAGCAAACATGCGCAACAACTCAAAGGCGCAAATGTCGGACCGAGTTGCAATACCTGTCACCAACATATGGGGTCGGAAATTATTTACTCGGTTGAAGACATCGCCACCGTTTGTTCGAGTTGTCATGATGCCAATAAGGGCGTGATGCCGCGCAACCCTGAAATCAGTAAAAAATCGGTTGAGACCTTAAACGCCTTGCGCCGCGCCAACGGCGTAGTGGTCTGGGCTGAAGGGTTGATTAAAGACGCCCAGAACAAGAAGGTGAATGTCAGCGCCGAAGAGGTCAAAGTAAAGAATGTGCGCGAGATGCTGAAAGATGCCAAAGCCAGTTGGCACACCTTTACGCTGGATGACACACGCAAAAAAGCCGATGCGGTATTTGAAGCGGGCACCCGGGTAAAAGACGTGCTGAGAAACCGTTTGTATCCGCAATAAAGGTTGGCATCTGGGAATTTTTTCGCTACTTACAGGGGAACAGTAATTGCTCTGGCAGAGGTTTCATAGGCTGCCGGAGGGAGAATTTAACCATAATGCCAATCACCAAACGGTTAAATCATCGCCTGGGGGAAAAATTCAACAACGTATCGAGATCAAGGATGTGCGCAATCTAAGAGCAGTCGGTTACAGGGTTATTGTCAAACTTGAACTGGCAATAATCAAGGTTTGTAAACTTGTTCTTTCTTAATCATTACTTTTTTACAGAAGCAGTGAACCAGCTTCCGGCTTCTGAGAAAAACTACGCACTTTTTTGGGGTAATTCATCAAATTAGCCGGTTTCCGCAGTATGGCTAGTTTGATTTTGCTGTGGCGATCTTGAGTATTTGAGCACCGAGAAAACCCAACAGCCCTTATTTGAAGTTTCGGTTTTAAAGAATCGATTCTTTTTTCACAACAGGAGGCATCATAATGCGAACTCTTAAAATAGTTGTAGTAGCATTGGCGTTCTGTTTGCTTGCTTTAACGCCGCTTATGTCATCGCCAAGCGGCGGCTCGGCAACCGTTCTGGCAGAAAGCATGCAACCTGAACCCAACTCACCGCCCGCAGATACGAGTCAATATGTTGGCAGTGATTCCTGCGCTGATTGTCACGCCAATCAGGCAACCCACCTCGGAATAACCGCGCATCGCAAGCTAAGCGGTAAAAATGGGTCGGCTGAAAAACAGGGGTGTGAAGCCTGTCACGAGGGAGCCAAAGCCCACGTTGATTATTACAAGACAGCGCAAAAACTGATGGCGGAAGGTAAAGACGCTGAAGCTCAGGCGCTCTATGCCGATACGTCGAAAGCCAACGAAGCCAAGATGCGCTCGTTTAAAAGCCTGTCGCCGGCGCAATCCAGTCAGGTCTGTTTACAATGTCACGAAAATCAGCAAGGGCGCAGCGAAGAACGCTTCAACTATCGTCGCAGTGAACACGCGCGCCACGGGGTTGCCTGTCAGGATTGTCATTCATCGCATTCACCGAAAGTGACGGAATTTTTATTGAAAGATAAAGAGCCGGAAGGTTGCTATAAATGCCACGCCGACCAGAAGGCATCCTTTGCGCGACCTTTCCATCACAAGGTTCCCGAAGGCGGCATGAAATGCAGTGATTGTCACAATCAACACGGCAGCTTCCAACAGAAACAACTACGCGGTTGGGTGGGCGGCGAAGTCGGTTGTGTGAAATGTCACGCCGACAAAGCGGGACCCTTCGTTTATGAACATGCGCCTGTAAAAGTCGAAGGCTGTCAGGCTTGTCACACGCCGCATGGTTCAACCAATCCGCGAATGTTGAAACGCAATGAAGTCAGATTGCTTTGTCTTGAATGCCATTCAAACACTCCGGGGATTCCTGAAACCGGTGCCGGAGAAGGGCCACCAACCCCTTCATTCCATAATTTAGCGGCTGCCCGTTTCCAGAACTGCACCCAGTGCCACACCTTCATTCACGGGTCGAATTCGCATCCGGCATTTTATAGACCATAAGGAGAGAAACCATGAAAATCTTTAAACCAAATCCACGAAATTATCTTGGTCAGATGGCGACGGTTTTCGCGCTCTCCTTGTCTATATTAATGGCGGGTGAGTTGAAAGCCCTGGCGCAAAGCACGGTCGAAAAACTTGAAACCACGCAACAGGCGAAAAAGTCAGAAGACGAACTGGCACTGGCGCGAGCGGCAGTCATTAAGCCCACAGACAAGTCGGAAAAGCCTGACACCGGAAGCGTCATTGGCAACTATACCGTCAAGTCATCCATCGAGTTGGGCTATCGTTGGGTCGATATCGGGGGAAATGCCGAACGCTATCGCTCGGATTTAAATGTGCGCGACGGTTTTCGCGTCCTCGATTTTTCCATTGATGCGCGTTCGATTGACCCGCAAGGCGCGTTGTTCGATTTTCTACGCGCTGATGCCTCAAACGTCGGCGGCGATCAAACGCAGTATTTTTCACTGCGGGTAGATAAAACCCGCTACTACAAATTCGACGGCAAGGTGCGCAGGTTTTACTACTATCGCTCGCAAGCCAACATTGCCAACAATCAACACAATTGGGATATTCGTCAACAGGTCTCGGATTTCAATCTGAAACTCTTTCCGCAAAGAGCCGTCCGGGTGAACCTCGGTTATGGTCGCAGTTCGGGCACAGGACCTTTCGTCACGACTTATAACTCCAACGATCAGTTTCTGGTTGAAGGCAATGCCCGTTGGGAAGCCAATGATTATCGCGCGGGCTTTGATGCCTCAATCAATAGCTGGAATATCTTTGGCGAATATCTGTTTCGGGGTTTTCGCAACGATTCCGAACAATTCCAAAAAATCCCGCTCAATCGCGGTAATAATATAACTGATACTGCCGTATTGAACTTTTTTGATCGCGATACTCCGATTCGCTCGGATTCCGTGATTGTTCGCGGCGCGATCAACGGCAATATCGGCAATCGTGTGCATGTCCTGTTACAGGGGATGCACAACGATGAAGATGCCAAAATCAATCAGTACGATATCATTGCCGGAGTTGACACTTCCAATCGAACAGTCAACCGGCTCATTTTAACCACTTCCAATGCCAAACGTCCGAGTAAATCGGTTGACGCCTTGCTGTCGGTTGATGTGGCTGAAAACGTCACCATCAGCAATACCTCAAGGTTTTACCGATACCGAATACTGGGAAACCTGGGAGGAACAACCGCAACCACCTTGCGCACGGTAGCGGGTGCCACGACGAACACTTTAACGACATCCACCTTCCGGCATACCACGGATGTCACGTCTTACTGGAACACTTTACAGTTACAGTTCGGTCGCGGCAGAAGTTTTTCCGGCAATGTCGGATGGCGTTATACTTTCAGAGATGTCAAACTGATCAACACGACCACCGCCACGACCGCAGCCGAGCCGGAAACCGAACGCGAAAATACCAACACCTTCATCGGTGGTTTGCGGTTGCGTCCGGTTGACCGGGCAAACTTCTTCTTTGATTATGAAAATGGTTCAAGCGATAACGTCTTCGTTCGGGTTGCGCCATTGGATTATCAGAGATTTCGCGTGCGCGCCAACATCGGCATCACCGATGCGCTTTCTTTCAACACCACTTTCACGGCAACCGATAAAACCAATCCGACGCCGCAGGTTGAAAATGATTCCGACTATCGCGCTTTTTCGACGACGCTCGTGTGGGAACCGCAGGCGCGATTCTGGATTACCGGCGGTTATAATTATGATTCGGTAAAATCGACTGCCAACATTGCCTACTTCATCAGCAGTGTGTTGAATACCGGAAGGTCGCGTTATTACTCGCGGCAACACTTCATGTTCTTCGATTCGCGAGTTGGCGTAACCAATCGTTTAGACCTGTTTTTCGTCTATCGTTACATCAAAGATTTGGGTGCGCCCGGAGGCGTTGGCTTCTTCCCGGCTCCTTTACCCAATGATTTCATCACCTCTCTTCCCTTGAAGAGACACAACCCGGAAGCCCGACTGTCATTTCGCATCAATAACCACGCGACAGCCAACGTGAGCTACCGGCACTATAGCTACAACGAGAAGTTCAACATTCCGTTCTTCCAGAGTTACACGTCATCTTCGCCGGTGAATGTGTCGCCGACGGTGGTAGGGTTTAACAATCCCGATTATCGAGCAAACATTGTCACCACGAGTATGCGCTTTACCTTCTGAGGTATCGAGCTGCCGGAGATGACGGGCAATCTCATCATTACTTGAGCGATACAAAAAAATTCGCTTGAGTTTTAATGAGATTGCCCGCTCGGCATTGACGGAAAAAGAAACGGGAAACCATCACCATCCCGAAAATTTCATCCATATCACTAAATACAGTGGAAACTAAATTTCTTGAGGTTCAGAGTTACGCATTTATGCGTGAATCGCTTTTTTCTCACGCCTGAAGGCATAACTTTGAACGCTGAAAAATGTCAACTTACTTAGGTTCCAATGTACTAAATAAGGAAGCGAGGGCATATGAAAATACTCAAGGCATTGTTAGTGGTCGGCATAGCCGTAGTTAGTTTTTCAATCCTGGTTGAGCAAAACGCTTCGGCGATGCGCGGCATGGCAGGGGGAGATGGTGCAGCAACCTTCAAATCGAAATGCGCCAGTTGTCATGGCGCGGATGGAAGCGGCAATACCCCAATGGGAAGGAACTTAAAGCTGCGCAACCTGGGCAGCGCCGAAGTCCAGGCACAATCAGACGCGCAATTAAACAAAATTATATCGGGTGGCAAAGGAAAAATGCCGGGGTTTGGCAAAAGCTTAGGTGGCGCTCAAATTCAGGAACTTGTGGCTTTTATTCGTTCTCTGAAAAGGTAACCAGCGTAACGCTTCCCGGTTGTCTTCAGCGTTTGCTCTATCAACTCAAAGCCTGATCACCTGCCTGTCATGAATCCTCAATTGCCGACAGTCAGATGGGGTTTGCTTTTAGGAGTCGTATGGAAAAAACCAACACGCCACTAACGACGCGACGAAACTTCATTGACTATTTTCTGGGAACCAGTCTGGGCGCTACGCTCGTGGCAACCTTCTATCCTATCTTCAAATTTCTGGTTCCTCCACAAATTGCCGAATCGACGGAATCTTCAGTGGTTGCGGCAAAGGTATCCGAGCTAAAACCCAACAGCGGAAAAATTTTCAAATTCGGCAGCAAACCGGGCATCATCGTTAAAACCCCGACCGGGGAAATTCGGGCATTTTCAGCAACCTGTACCCATTTAGATTGCACGGTGCAGTATCAGGAAGGCACTCAACAAATTTGGTGTGCCTGTCATAACGGTCGTTATGATATGGCTGGCAAAAATGTTGCCGGACCTCCGCCCCGCCCTTTAGAGCAGTTCACGGTTAATGTTCGTGGAGACGAAATCATCGTCTCGAAAGGATAAATCATGAACATGAGCACGATAGCCGACTGGGTAAATGATCGCGCCGGTCTTGCGCCGCTAAAAGAACTGGCACAAAAAAAAGAGGTTCCTTTACATCGCCATTCGCTGTGGTATTACTTCGGCGGAATGACGCTTTTCCTGTTTTTCATTCAGGTAGGAACCGGCATTTTACTCCTGCTTTATTATCGTCCGAGCGCCGAAAATGCCTTTGAAAGCGTGCAATTCATTATGACAGAGGTGCAGTTCGGCTGGTTGATACGCTCGATTCACAGTTGGTCAGCCAACCTGATGATTGCCACCATGTTCATTCATATGTTCAGCGCTTTTCTGATGAAAGCCTATCGCCCGCCCCGCGAATTCACCTGGATTAGCGGTTCGTTGTTGCTGGTGATCGTCCTGGCATTTGGGTTTAGTGGCTACCTGCTGCCCTGGAATAAACTGGCTTTTTTTGCCACCAAGGTGGGAACAGATATTGCCGGGGTGGTGCCGGGAATCGGTGATTTTCTGCTGCGGTTTTTGCGCGGCGGCGACGAAGTGACCGGCGCGACCTTAACCCGCTTTTTCGGCTTTCATGTGGCAGTGCTTCCGGCGCTCATCACCGCCATTCTTTTTATCCATCTGCTTCTCGTACAGCGACAAGGCATGAGTGTGCCGCCGAGTTTGGAAGGCAAAGCGTTAAAGAAGATGAAATTCGTGCCGAATTTTCTCTTGCGTGATTTGATGGGATGGTTAATCGCCCTCGGCGCATTGGCAGCTTTATCGGCAATTTTCCCCTGGGAGTTAGGTGAAAAAGCCGACCCCTTTGCTTCGGCTCCGGCAGGAATCAAACCGGAATGGTTTTTCATGTTCATGTTCCAGACCCTGAAATTCATTCCCGCGAAAATCGGTCCCATTGACGGCGAGGTTCTTGGAGTATTGGCATTTGGCGCAGGTGGGTTATTTTGGTTTCTGGTGCCTTTTCTCGATAGAAAAACCGCACAGGGAAAACCCAGCCGAGGGTTCACGGTTATCGGCATCATCCTGCTGGTTTATATCGTGGGCATGACAATTATCGGGTATACACAATAGGGGTCAACCTATGACAAAAGCACGCATATCAAATAACCCTTCAAGCCAGAGAACGCATCAAGCAGTTAAATTAGTTGTGACCCTGTCTTTGGTCTTGCTGTTTCTGGTTATGGTTTCAAAGGCGCAAAAAGATGTAACGCCTTCCGGCAGCAATCAACCCATCCCGACTCCTGCCTCAGAAAAAGATAGTTGTCTGGAATGCCATAAGGAAATGGGCGATCAACTTGCCGCGCCGGTCACAGCGATGGAAGAAGATGTTCATAAAAAGCGTGGGCTGTCATGCGCCAATTGTCATGGCGGCGATCCCACATCGGATGACCCGACACTGGCAATGAGTCCCGCTAAAGGGTTCATTGCGCGACCCAAGCCCGTTGAGGTCGCGCGGTTTTGTGGCAAGTGTCATAGTGATGCCGAGTTTATGAAAAGGTTCAACCCTGCCCAGCGCGTTGACCAGGAAACCGAATACAACTCCAGCGTTCATGGTAAACGAATCAAACAGGGCGACGCCAAACCGGCTACCTGTATCAGTTGCCACGGCGCTCATGGCATTCGCGAAGTCAACAACCCCAATGCGCCGGTATTCGCGCTGAATGTCGCGCAAACCTGCGGGCAATGTCATGCCAATGCCGAATACATGAAATCCTATGGCATCCCGACCGACCAATTACATAAATATAACCAGAGTGTTCATGCGGAAGCCCTCATAAAAAAACAGGACTTATCTGCGCCGACCTGTAATGACTGTCATGGCAATCACGGGGCTGCGCCTCCCGGCGTCGCCTCCGTCAGCAATGTGTGCGGGACTTGTCATGCGCGACAGGCAGAGTTATTCGATAAAAGCCCGCACAAAACCCCGTTTGAAGCGGCGGATATGGCAGGTTGTGTCGTCTGTCATCAGAACCACCAAATCCTTACTCCCGCAGACAACATGTTAGGGGTCGGCGAAAAATCGGTTTGTACCAGTTGCCATACGGAAGATGCAGGGTTTCAAGGTTCCCAAAAGATGGGAGAATTGATTGTGGGATTGAATCACCACATTAACCAGACCGAAGATTTATTAAATAGAGTCGCCATCACCGGAATGGAAGTCAGTCGCCCCATGTTTGACTTAAAAGAGGCGCGCGATAAATTGATCAACGCCCGCGTTCTGATTCACAATTTCTCGCCGAGCGCCATCGAAACCGCCGTCAATCAGGGGATGGATATATCTAAAAAAGCGAATCAAGCCGGTCAGGATGCTTTGAGCGAGTTGCAATTCAGACGCAAAGGGTTGGCAGCATCCTTAATCATTATTCTTCTGGCGGTTGCCGCTATCTACCTGAAAATCAGACAAGTCGAACGCCGCGCTTTATGATTGACGGATAATCAGGGGCTGCGCTGTGCGACTTTAAATCGCTGGCGATAGGTTGTATTTCGAGTATATTTTTAAGCGGAATATCGCCTGACCTGATAATCAATTCGGTTCGGCTGGGCTGATGCGGTTCAGAAATCAATGCGATGGTTTGCGCATTCGTTCATTGTCTCTGGCTTCCCCGGCTCAAACAATACCTCGCGCAATCGTTCAGCGATTTGACAGAGAAAAAATCCTGAGGGCGTGTTTTGAAATTCATCTTCGCTGCTAAAGCAGCGAGAAGCTTACTACCAGAGATTGTCCGTCTGGCAACCTTCTCATTGCGCCTTCGGCTCATCTTTGATTTTCAAAACACGCTTTGAGCATTTCTATTCAGCAGACGAACTTCAATCCTGTGCTGAAGGCTCTTTGCTTTGTTTCTCCTCGGACGCCTTCATCTGTTCATAATCAAGCTCATGCTCTTCTTTGTAGTATTCTTCCGAAACCAATCCGTCCACCACTGCCCAGTTCAAGGGATAGACATCCGGGTCGAAAATGACGTTGTAGATGTGCCAGACCAGTATCGCCAGGGTTGCCAGTATGGCTTCGTACCAGTGAATGGCGAGCGCAATATCGATGAACCAACGCGGCAGAAAACCGAACATCTCAACCTTGAACCAGACCATCAATCCCGTCAGCCCCATGACGAATGTGCCCCAGACGACTGCCCAGTATTCGGCTTTCTCTCCATAGCCGAAACGCGCGAACTTAGGCTTCGTTGAAGCAAGCCCCAGGTAATAGCGCACATTCTGAATCAAATCCGAAAAATCTTTCCTGCGCGGCAAGAAATCTTTCAATCCGATGCGTCCCTCTTTGGTCAAGAGCATATAGAAAATATGAAACACGCCGACGGCAATCATCATCACACCGGCAATGCGATGACTAATACGCCGAACCGCTTCACTCGATCCCAGCAAATGACCAAGCCAGGAATCCGGATACTTCAGCGCAAATCCCGTGATGACCAGAGCGAAGAAGCTGGTCAACAGCAACCCGTGTTGCCATCGCTGAATGGTGTTCATGCGCACAATGGTGCGGCGTTCCAAGCGCCGACGCTCAACGGCTTTCTTGCGCCAGACCAGAATATTATGAATTGCCATTGCGCCGATGGTTACGCCAATTAAAATCAGGTATATCCATCGCACCCAGCGCGTGGCAACGCTACCGATATCCTCTGCGGTAGGGACATCGAGATGAACTTTACCAATGATAAATTGCTCGCCCGCTCCGATATGACACTGACCGCAGGTTTTAACCAGGTTGTCGCGATTAATCATCGATTTCGGATCCGAAGAAGGCAAAATATTATGCACCCCATGACAGCTCGCGCAATCGGCTGCCACGTCAGAGCCGAACTTTCTTGCCATTCCATGATAGCTGTCTTCGTAACTGCTGACCCGTTCGCCCTGGACGCCGAATTCCTGCGTCAAACGCACTCCCTGATGGCATTGGGCGCAAGCCGTGGTGCCAAGCGTGGAGCGCGCATCAATACGTGGTTTAATCGTATGAATGCCATGACAATCGGTGCAGGCGGGGGCTTGCGAAACGCCCCTTTCGACCGCCGCGCCATGCACACTCTGAATAAATTCGTTTACGACCTGTGAATGACATTTCGCACAGGTCTTTGGAATATTGGCTTTGAAGATTGGCGAAAGGTTGTTCGAGGCGGGCAGGATGTCATGGCTGTTATGGCAATCCGTGCAAACAGCGGCACCAATCTGACCGCGTGCGATGGCGCGCGCATGGGCGCTCTCTTCATAGGCAAGGAAGGGACGGTTGCTGATACCGGTGCCCTCCATCACGGATTTCTTGCTGTGACAGGAGCCGCAGGTATTGGCGATGTTCGCCCGGTTGATGGTCGATTTGGGGTCACTTTTGGGCAGGATTGCCGACATATCACCACCCGGCGCATGACAATCGAGACAACTGGCAGCCTTACCACCGTTCTTCAAGGCTTGAGCGTGGAAACCGTGATTGTAGGCTTCGTGCGCTTCTTTATGGAATAAAGCTCCTCCCAGATAAGGAAGCGTCTTGTTAGGTCCATGACATCCGGCGCAATCGAGTTGAACCGCTTTTGTAGCATCAGCGTCGGGTAGTTGCCCTGCGACATTCGACGGTGTTTGATTCTGCGCTTCCACAGGCGCTTTGGCTTGATAGATAACAAAGAGAAAGAAGAGGAAGAGTATCAGAATTGAGGCAGAACGCTTCATAAGCTAATCCCTTTCTGAGGAGCGGAAAATGCCTCCTGTGTTTTTGTCTACAGGCAGTTCAATAGACATAAGTGGTTCTATCAGCGAACCCATCAGGAATATATCCGAGAGTTGCGTGCTGATTATCTTGACAGGATTTACTCCTTGAGCGACTGCTCAGACTCCACCAGCGCCTTTGCTGGCGTTGCATTAAGGTTGTTTCCCAAGACTGGCATTTAGAGAATGCCCTTGAGAAATATTGCCAACAGATCATGGTTACTTTTTTCAGTCGCTTAACCTTGGTATTCATTACTTTCAGTTCATCACGATGGGAATGATTCAATCTTGTGGTTCCCATCAACGATTTGAAAAGAGCAACACCTGTACCGGATAAATAGCATTAAAAAGCCGCAGAGTTCAAACCAAAAGCGAACAACCGTTGTGCTGAATCCCGTTGGTTGTGTACTTTTATCCAACTGAATGCGAAATTTTTCCCAATCCCATGAGGCGATGCCTATTCCTCAATGATGTCTGTTTATGGCAATTTCCCCACATGCACAAAGCAATTCTCGCATTTTATGGAAAAAGTTCAGGGGTGAAGCCTTTGTGGTCATTCATTTGCTTAACTATGTGTGGGGTGATTAGATGTGATGAACATCACCGACACGTTGAGGATTTTTTGATAAAGGTCTAGTATCCGGTAAACCTGCAACTTGAGGGATACCAGCAGGGGTAAAAATCAATAAAGCATAGGTCATTTGATACTCAATGAATAATCGGGCAATTAAGCTGACAATCCTCCTGACCGTTGTGTTGTCGGCTTTCGTGTTTGTGCATCCGGGTTTAACAGCTAATAATGCGGAAGCTGAATCGCAACGACGCCCATCAACCACCCGTCGCCCGACAGCAGCCAGCAAACCGGGACGGTCGGCAAATTACTCACAATTCTCCCATCAGGTGGCAGCCCATCAGATGGCTTGCAATTCCTGTCACAAGTTTCCAACCGCGAATTGGAAAACCGCGCGCAAGGGCGAAGAGGCTTTCGAGGATGTCACCGATTATCCAACTCATGATTCTTGTTTGAATTGTCATCGCCAACAATTTTTCAAAGGCGCGCAACCGGCAATCTGCACCATTTGTCACACCAACCCGGGCCCGCGAAACAGCAATCGCCATCCCTTTCCAAACCCGAGCGAGGTTTTTGACCAATCACCCAAAGGCAAAGCCGCAGTTTCGCAATTTGAAATATTTTTCCCGCACGATAAACACGAAAGCCTGTTTGGAGAACTCAGAAAGCGTTCTGCGAGCTTGCAATTTGCGGCTTTTCGTAAATCCAGGCAAGGCGCGGCAAATGCGGTTTGCGCCAACTGTCATCAACTCTACAAACCACAGGGTGAGGCGAGCGATGAATTCGTCACTCCGCCGCCGAAAAATTTAAAAGATGATGATTTCTGGCTGAAAAAAGGCACCTTCATGAGTTCGCCGGGTAGTCACGCCAGTTGTTTTTCGTGCCACGCCGCGGGCGGCGGACTGCAACCCGAACCCACCGATTGTTCAATGTGTCACAAACTTTCGCCAGCCTCAAAGTTGACCTTGGAGCAAAGCGATTTCGATGCCAAGTTCGCAACCGCGATGGCAATCCAGGATAAACCCCTGCTGGAAAGATGGCAGCGTCGGCAGGCGTCGAAATTTCGCCACGAGTGGTTCAGCCATGCCGAACTCAAATGCACCGATTGTCATAAAGTTGCAACCATCAATACCGCTGATGGCAGAGGCGCAGAGGTCGATATCCTTTCGTGCGGCGGCAGCGGCAGCGGTTGTCACATTACGCCAACTGCTGATGAAGGCGGCGCATTGAATTTTGAAATCGACCAACGCAAAGCCAAAGCCGATTTCCAATGTAGCAAATGCCATCTTGATGAAGGCAGGAAAGCCATACCGGAGTCGCACGCCAAAGCGCTTTCGGCAATCACCAAAAAATAAACGGATGCGATATGCTTGAACGACCTGAACAACCTACCACTTCTCAAGATGCGCCTCTCGTACGCCGTTCAACACGGCGGCTTTCCTTACTGGTTTTGCTGATTGGCATTGCGGTTTTCGTGCTGGCAGTTTTTTCGGGCACAACAACCGTCGCGACCACCAAGGCTGCGGCTGGCGAAACGCCGGAACTTGATTTCGCGGCAATCGAACAGGGCGGCGACTTTTCAAAATTTTCGCATCGTCAGGCGGCGCACACCCGACTTCCCTGTCTGCTTTGTCATCGCCGTGAAACCAATTTGATTCAGCCGAAACGTCCGGGGCACACGCCGTGCGCGGGCTGTCACGCCGAGCAGTTTGCCAATCAGAGCAGCCCGATTTGTACGATTTGCCACAGTAATCCGGCAACCGCAAACCCCGAGGTGAAAGCCTTTCCGCGACTTGCCAGTTTCAATATGAAATTTGCCCATACGCAACACCGAAACGTGAACTGTTCGGTCTGTCACAAACCCACAGGGCGCGGCAATGTGGCGTTATCCATGCCTTCGGGATTTAATGCGCATACGGTTTGTTACCAGTGTCACACGTCGCGCGCGCAATCCGGCGGGCGGGATATTTCTTCGTGCGGCACCTGTCATCAACTGGGCAGTTACCGCCGCGCTTCGATTGCCGCAAAGGCTTTTCGGGTGAACTTCAGCCACGCAAAACATGGCAGAAGACAACAACTCAATTGCAACGAATGTCATCAGGTGAAATCAGGAGCTTCGCGCCAGCAGGTCACTTCGCCGCTCCCGACAAATCACTTAGCGCCTGAGCACGCTCTCAGTTGTATGAGTTGTCACAACGGCAAACGGGCATTTGGCGGCGATGATTTCAAGAGTTGTCAAAAATGTCACACCGGGCAGACCTTTCGTTTTTAATAAATGATTCACAGGTCTTTGCAATCTAACGGTAGGGGTGAAGCAACTTAAAGTCGGAAAAAATGATTCTCATGATTGCTTCATCAAATTTAAAAACACGGATTGGTCGAGGCTATTCCTGCTGACTGATTCGTTGAAAATGGGAGATAAGAAAGATGAAAAGAGTAAAAGCTTTTATTACCATGGCGCTTTTTACAGGATTAATCCTCGGCGCATACGATTCATCATTCTTTGCAACCTTGACCGCACAGGCGCAGGATGCTACGAAAATGCCGGATGTTGTCAAACTCGCAAAGGATAATAAACTGGGTCCGGTGACCTTCAGTCATACGAATCACACGACTAAAAATTACAACCTCGAAGGTAACGGACCGGTCGCCTGCATTGAGTGTCACCACACCGCGCAACCGGCAGCCGAAGCGGCAAAAAATCCGCCACTAAAAACCGCCTGGCCCGCGGATCGCACCACTACACTTACCGCCGATTTATTTCAGAAAGACCCGAAAGCCGCAGGCGTCGCGAGTTGCAACAATTGCCACGTCAAAACCGGCGAAACTCCGAAATTGGTTCCGGCAATTCCGCAGATTCAGCCGGAAGGCGCATCGGCTCCCTTAACCTTGAACAACCAGATGGCTTTCCATCGCAATTGTGCAGGCTGCCATGACAAAGTCTTAAAAGCTCGACCGGATGCCAAAGCACCCGGCATGCAAAAATGCGCTGCCTGCCATAAGAAATAAATACGCTTGGGAAACCTCAGGATGGGTAAACCATCTTTGGCGATTTATCCATCCTGATTATTTTTTAGGCAATCGACAGCAAATCAATTGCTCACCGGGATAGTGGTGAGCAATTTCAGTTCGATGGATTTTCAACGAAATTCTTTTTGAACTCAGCGATTGAAATTGTTCATCAGGTGAGCGCATTAGCTGACGCAGACTAAGCGAAAATGATTTCGTCTTTACGTGGCACATCGGTCAATTATTTTCCCGGTTAATAATTTCACCAAAGTTTGTTTGTCGAGTTAGTAGCTCCCTGTTGTGGTTCCATTTTTTAATGCTTCGAGGCAATTTCCTGGTCAGTCGTTTGCTTATTGCGGTTGTGTGAATCAGCCTTTGAACGGCTAGTCTTGTCAACACCTCGCGGAGGAAAAGCATGTTAAACAGGTTGAATCGGTTAGTAAAAGGTTCGCGCACCTTACAATTAACGCGCAATTTTATCAGTTTTGTGGGAATGGCGATTGCGATTGCCAGTGTCACAGGCATCATCTTTCTGTTTCTGGCAGAATCGCTGGGTTCTCGCGAAAGCCCATACCTTGGCATCTTCACCTATATTATCTTCCCATCCGTCATGCTTTTCGGTCTTGCCATCGTTATTGTGGGGATGTTGGTTGAACGGCACAGGCGACGGAAAATCGGCGACGAATCAATCGCCTATCCTTCGCTTGACCTCAACAACCCGCAAATCCGCAGAAAATTGTTGGTCTTTCTCGGTCTCTCGTTCGCCTTTCTTTTCGTGAGCGCCTTTGGCAGCTACCGCGCTTATGAATATACCGACTCGGTCGCTTTTTGCGGCGAATTATGCCATTCGGTGATGTCACCGGAACTCACGGCTTATAACGCTTCACCGCATGCGCGCGTCAAATGTGTCGAGTGTCACGTCGGTCCCGGCGCGGGCTGGTATGTGCGTTCAAAACTATCGGGCGCTTATCAGGTGTATTCCGTCATGTTCAATAAATATCCGCGCCCGATTCAAACCCCTGTGCATAATCTGCGTCCGGCGCAGGATACCTGTGAACAGTGTCATTGGCCCGAAAAATTTCATGGCTCGCAACTGAAAGTTTTCAATCGTTATGGCTATGATGAGAAAAATACGTTGCGGCAAACCCGCATGCTGTTGAACACCGGCGGCGGCAGCACCGTCACCGGCATGGTGGCAGGCATTCACTGGCATATGAACATCGGCAACGAAGTCACCTATTTTGCAACCGACGACCACCGCCAGAATATTCCCTGGGTGCGCCTCAAAGACCAGCACGGCAACATTACCGATTATGTCCTGGAGGGCGCTAAACTCACTCCCGAACAGATTGAAAAACCGCCCAAGCGCCGCGTCGATTGTGTCGAATGTCACAACCGCCCAAGCCATATTTATGTGCCACCTGACCGCGCCGTAAACGAAGCCTTCGTCGCCGAACGTCTCGACATCACCTTGCCTTATCTGAAACGCGAAGCGGTTAAAGTGCTCGACCAGCATTACGAAACCACAGGCGAAGCTGTAGCGGCAATCAAAACCGGACTGGAGAATTTTTATCGCGCCAATTACCCGGAGGTTTATTCCGCGAAAAGAGATGCGGTTGACCGCGCGGTTGCCGAAGTGCAAAGAATATTCCAAACCTATTTCTTCCCCGAAATGAAGGTTGACTGGCAAACCCATCCCGATAACATCGGGCACTTTTATTCGACGGGTTGTTTCCGTTGTCACGATGGTCAGCACAAGAGTCCATCAGGCAAAGTGATTTCCGCAGATTGCAATATCTGTCACACGGTTTTGGACCAGTCGAATGCCGGGGTTCAAGTGCCGATTAAGAACAGCGAATTTCAACACCCGGTGGAGTTGGGCAATTTGAAAGGCTTGAATTGTACGCAATGTCATCGCGGCAACCGCGCTTTTCAACACCCGGTGAATTTGGGCGATCTTTCCGAGTTCAAATGCACCGATTGTCATGCAGGAAAAGTTCACACCGGCGGAGGGCAATAATCAGAAGCTATATAGTTATGGATACCTGTTTCCCTAAAAAATAGGGGGATTTTCAGCAATTCCCGGTTTAGAAATTGGCGATGCCAATCTGCCCATTGTCGGGGTTGCAACTGTTGAAAATATGCTCAAATATCAGGGCGCTTGCGCTAAGGTCGCTCCGATTTTGACGCCCTTACGCCAAACTGGGAATGGCTGATTTTTGCGACTCGTGGAAAATTTCTCTAATAATTTTTGCCCCTTTGACGAATAGTATCTTCAAGGATAGTTCATAAAACAAACAGTGACGAGAGCATAGTTATGGGTAAAAAAATATTTATCCTTTCCACAATACTTATTTGTATATGTTCTTCGACTTTTTGCGATGTAATTATTACTCCCATTAAACCTAAGTACCGTTCTATTCGGTTCCCTGATGATTTACATGGATGGTTAACCGGTTATGGAAGAGTCTTTTACACTACTGATGGTGGAGAAACTTGGGAAAGGCAATTTATGCCTATTGATTCCTCTAAACCTGAATCCAGTAATAAAACTCCTTTAGGATTTGTGGGGTCAATCTTATGGGCAGATCAATACAGTGCAATGGTACGAAGTGAGTCAGGAATTATTACTTTTAACGCGAACCTGGGATATGGGTATGAGAACTTTTTGGCTAAAGACATCCTTTCGAGATTAGGGTATACCTTATTCACAGATAGAGTATCAGGATGGGGTGTAGGCCCGATGGGGAAAGTTTTTCTAACTAAAGATAAAGGGGAAACCTGGAATGTTCTACAAACTCCCCAACATGATGTCTTACATAATTTGTTTGCAGTTTCACCTGAAAATATCTGGGTGGTTGGTAATAACATATTACAGAATTCTACTGATGGTGGAAGAAATTGGAGATTGTGTCAGTTACCTTTTAGCCATGATCTCTTGTCAATCAAGTTTGTCAACGAGAATATAGGTTGGGCTTGTGGTTATAACGGTTTGATTTTGAAAACTGAAGATGCAGGCAAGACCTGGCAAAAAAAAGAAACTCTATACTCACATCGTACAGTGCTTAACGAACTATTGTTTATTAATGCGCATCAGGGATTTGTTGTAGGTACTAGATGGCATAAGAATGAGAATATGGATGAAGATACGCAGGAAGGTATAATTCTTTACACTGAGGATGGAGGTGATAACTGGAAGCAACTAATTACTAAACTTGGCGAGGATTTTATTGATATTGCTTCACCTCCAAATGGTCAAGTATGGGTAATAAGCCGTCAAGGTAAATTACTTCGTACAAAAGATAATGGTGCAACTTGGGATTCGATCACCATTGAATAAAATTAAGTGAGTTTTGTTAATACACGCAAAGCTTGAAGTATGATGAGGATGTAAAAGACTTCGATGGTATGAAGCATAGGCATCTCCAGCCGAAAATTTATTAAACCACCGGCGGGCAAAAAGACTGATGCGGGATGCCTGATGACTAAGGCCGTATATTTCGGCACGGATTCCCGAACAAACCGCCAGCCTCAACGACGGCACGGGGACGATGTGGACAGCGAAGTTCGTTTACAATCAATTCCATCAAGTCACCGCCAAGACCGATGCCCGTGGCGTGGTGACGAATTATTCATACGATGCGCTCAATCGCGTGACCGATTTCTAAGAACTGATGAAGCGTTCAAGCGCCGCTTTGTTACAGATAAACAGGTTTGAGCCTTTCAATTGAATGACCTGTTTGTTTTTCAATTCACCGAACAGACGGGTTACGGTTTCCCGCGACGAGCCGATCATCTGAGCAATCTCCGTATGGGTCAAAGAGATTTTCAAATGAATGCCGTTCTCGGTGTCTTTACCATCTCTTGCGCACCAACCGAGCAATAGTCTGGCGAATTTTTCAGCCACCGAATCCGCCAGCACCAACGATTTGATTTCCTGATACATGGTTTGATAATTGCGGCTGAGAATCTGCGCAGCTCTGAGGCTGGCTGCGCCGTGGGCTTCGAGAAACTGCATGAAATATTCCCGCCGGATGAAATTGACCTGCCCCGCTTCGAGCATTTCCGCCGACGCTTCGTAAGGCGCATTGGCAAGCGTGGCGCTGAGTCCGAGAATTTCGCCGGTTTCCGCAATACGCATCAGAGATTTTCCATTGCTCGAGGTCAGCGAAAATTTCACCCGCCCGCTGCACAAAATAAATACCCCGCGAGCCAGTTGCCCTTCGGCAAATATGCGGATTCCCGGTGAATAAAAATTGGTTTGAATGATGGCATCAAAATCACGAAGCACGGTTTCCGGTAAATCACAAAACGAGCCAGCGATTCGCAAATGGCATTGAGAGCACCGGTCGATAATGTCGAATGGATGGGATAAACTCATAGAGCTTTTCATTGAGCGTTCAACTCAATCCTCCTTGGAGATGAGTGTATAGCAACGAATGTTCCGCTTCTATAAGCCCGCTTCCCGTTATAGATTTTGCGCGAAATTCCACAATCCGGTTCGATTCTACAGTTTTCCAATGACTAAATGCAGCAAAAGTCTATGCGCACATCGTCGAATTCCGCAACCCGGTTTGGCATTGGGTTTGCCCTGTATGAAGTTTCGTTCGGGTTTTATTAACGATTGGGGATTTTTTCAAGTTTCTGGGGAATTATTGGACCGGTAAGCGCAAATCTACTTGCCGGAGAGTTTTTTACACAGGCTATGACTTTTTTAACCTTAATAACCTTTCACCAAAACTTAAATGAATTATTCATCCGTCATCAGGAAGCTTTGCTTGACGGCGATATTGAAGCAGCCACCGACCGCCTCGATGAATTCATCAAACAACTTCGCGAACACATGGATTACGAAGAAAAACACCTGCTGCCAGTTTATCAACGAGCGGGAGAAATTCGCGGCGGCGCGGTTGAATTTTTTACCGGCGAACATCGCAAAATGCTTGAACTGCTAGCCCGCATTCAGGATTCGCTAAATCTGTTTGCGACAAATCCCGAAAATTTGAAACGCCGTATTATTAAATTATTCGATGAAGAAGCGGCATTCAAAAGTCTGGTCGAACATCACGATATGCGTGAAGAAAATATTCTCTATCCGACGCTTGACCGTATCACCACCCCGGAAGAGAAAAAATATCTGCTGAATGATTGTCTTCATCGACAAGCGGCACATCAGTCTTTATAAGGAGAGTATCAAATGAGCATCAGTAAAAAATTGCGGTTACCCAAAGAACACGGGGCGTGGGCAATGCTATATGTCCCGTTTGCGCTTGGCACGATTGTCGCCGCTCAGGTTTCCTGGCAATGGCTCTTTCTGTTATTGGCAGTCAGCGGGTTATTTATATCGCGTGAATCCATGCTGGTCTGGTGGCGTGCCAGAAGTCGCGGACGCGACGCCAAAGGCGCAGACCGTATGCTGATGATTTATCTGGCAATTGCCGCTGCCTTTGGCGCTCCGCTCATTCTCATCTTTAAACTTTATGTACTTATTCCGCTCGGACTCTTCGGTATGGTCTTGTTGCTCATCAATGGCAAACAGGCGGTCAATCTGGAAGAGCGTTCAATCTTTGGCGAAATCCTCGCCATTTGCGGACTCACCATGACCGCGCCTGCGGCTTATTACGTCGCCACAGGCGAATGGAATCACACGGCTTTATGGTTGTGGTTGTTAAGCGCCTGCTATTTTTCCAGCAGCGTTTTTTATATTAAAGTGCGGGTTGCCGGTCTGCATCGCAATAAACCCAATGCCTTGCAAAGGGTTTCGCAACACTGCGCCTTTTATCATACCTTTCTGATCGTTGCGCTGGTGCTTTTTACCTTTACCAAAAGTCTTGAGCTTCCTATTCTCATCGCTTTTACACCGGCTATCAGTCGCGCCTTTATCGGGTTGCTCACACCCGGACGCAAAGTGAATCTGACACAGGCAGGTTTTTTAGAAGTGGTTTACTCGCTGATCTTTTTGATTTTCACGACGCTCACTTTCAGTTAAGCAAAAAAGCGTCAGTGAGATTTTGTTGAAGCGCGGTCAAAGACGGCTTTCTCAACCCAATAAAATATCAAAGCAAAATGCCGCGAAAACTAGCTTCCTCGCGGCATTTTGCTTTGACGATTTTTTTATATCAACGCAAAGCTTTTTGTCCTTTGCGCGAAAAATCTATCGATTCACCCAGAATTCTCGCGGCTTCCTGTGGCGCATGAAAACCCGTCGAATTTTCCGCTTCAACGAAATCCAGATAAAACTGCGCGAGACGTTGAAAATCCTGCGCGCCTGCCAGTTGTTCATCGGTTTTCCCGGCAGCCTTTGCCGCTTTGATGTCATTGATTAAATCCATCAACGCATCCATCGCCACATTGCGCAATTTAAACGTTCTCTCCTGAATCGTTTCAACGCGGGCTTTGAGTTCCTCTTCCGACCATTTGTGACAGGTCTGACAGGCAAGGTTGATATTGAGCAACGGCGAGCGCACATGATGGTCGCTGATTTTCAATGCGCCGACCCGTTTATAAGGCATATGACAATCGGCGCAGGCAACTCCCGAACGCGCATGGATGCCTTGATTCCACATTTCAAATTCAGGATGTTGAGCTTTCAAGACAGGCGCGCCGGTGTCTGCATGCGTCCAGTCCTTTTGTTTGACTTCATCGTAATAAGCCATGATGTCATCAATCTTCAAACCCTTTTGCCAGGGGTAAACCAGGCGTTTTTCGGGTCCTTTGAAATAGTATTCAACGTGACATTGTCCGCAGACGAAAGCGCGCATTTCCTGCCGGGTTGCCATTTTGTTGACATCATAATTGGCAATGCCCTGCGAAGCTTTGAGTGCTGCCATGCCTTCGATAAAGCCCGGACGGGTGACGCGCAATTGCATATTCGAGGGGTCATGACAATCGATACAACCGACCGGATGTTCGACCAGTTTGCGAGCTTCGGTGTAAGACATCTGATTCATCGCTTCAAAGCCTTTAATCAAATCGCCGCCGCCCAGTTTTTTATAAGGCACATAGACCGACGCATGACATTGCATGCAGGTGCCCGGCTGTTGGGCTGCCTGCTGACGTTCGGTGAAGGTCTGGTCATCAAGCATATAGGCGTGCCCGCGTTCTTCGCGAAAATCTTTTGAAAAGGCATAACCCGCCCACATGGCTTTAAGGCGCGGGTCTTCTTCGAGTTTCGATTGCGCGACCACCGAGCGCGGGTCGGCTTGCGTCGGCGAACGCGGCAAGGCTTCACTGCCGCCGTAGCGCGTGCGAATCTGGTCGACCGTGCGTTTATACCCGTCATATTGCAGAGGGAAATTTTTTCCCCAGACTTCCGGGTCTTCGGTCTCATCCGTCAAGTCAACGACGCGATAGAAAGGATTCCGACCTTCCTGTTTGCGTTCAAAGATATTGATGAGCAACGCTGCCCCGGCAATCGCGCCGAGGGTTGCAATCAGTGCCGTAATTAAAACAAATTTTCGGGTACTCCAGGTTCTTGCAGCAGGTGGTTTTTCATTGATGGATTCGCTCATAGTTTTCTCTCAACATTTCAATGAAGATGTCCGACGTTGCGATGGCAACGCAGGCAGGATGTCTCATTCTGCTCACTCATCGCATGCGGGTTCTCGATGGCATCGACAATCTCTTGATGACATTTGCGACAGGCTTTTTCGGTTATGTCCCGATTATGCGGTTTGATTTGAATCGGCTCGTGAAAACGACCGGTGGTAAAGCCAAATGAATGCCAGAAACCATTCGAGGCTTTGGAATAATATTTCGCAAAAAAACCGGGCGGCGTGTGACAATCATTACAGGTGGCAACCGACCGGTGACTGGATTTTTCCCAACCGTCGTATTGCTCCTGCATGATGTGGCAATTTGCGCAGGACGCGGGGTCATTGAGCAGGTACGAATAACCTTTGGCGTAAATGAAGGTGTATGACCCTAAACCCACAGCCAGTCCAACCATAACGCCAAGCACAATGCTTTGAATGGTGCGTTTATTCATTCAACCCTTCAGCTAAATCGAAAATTTCAGGTTATCACTTCAAGTTAATGAATTAGGGAATAAATATACTAGGGTGACCAATTATTTGCTTAACTAAAGCAATTATTTTTAACCGCGTTTTCAATAAAGAGCATGACGGTTTAGCACCGGCATTATAAAAGCTTTTGCCATTTTTGTATATCGATGCCGCGCCGCGCCGCCATCTCACTGCCAATTAAAGCGAGTTCCCGGGCATTCAGCAAGTTGCCGGCAAGCGGAAATATTTCTGTATCTTCGACGGTGATATGTCTTTGATAAATGGTTTGCAAATCTTTGAGCAATTGGCTCAAGCGGTGCAAGCGTTCAGGCTCAAGCCGCCCTTCATCAAGCCACGCCTGACCAAGCGTTTCAACCTCAGCATGAAGTTTTTCCGCAATAAGATGTTCCTCATGCAAGGGTTCAAGTTTTGCCAAAGCATCGGTAACCGCTGCCGATTCCGAAGCCAGCATTCGCGGAAATACCGACTCCTCTTCATCGAGCGTATGATTCGGCGCGGAACGTTGAAAATAATCGAGCGCCTTTTGCAAAGCTTCGCGCTGTTCATCATTCAAGGCAGCGCCTTGGGCTTGTTCCGTGACGGTATTGAGCAGGCGCAAAAATTTTTCGATGCGCCGATGGCAATCACTGAGCATCCCCAAAGGATTAGTAAAATCATTTTCCGGTTTGTTGCCGATAGAAATTGGCATCGCTGTTTTTCCTCTCTGAACCGGTCGGGAAAAACATTTCAGATTTCCCGACCGACTTCAAAAAGATTTTACTTCAATCTTGTGCCATTGGGCACATCTTCGCCGAAGGTCGCAAGCACCGGGCGACCGTCTTCGCCTACGGACGCGGCAAGCAGCATGCCGTTTGATTCAAAACCACGCATCTTGCGCGGCGCAAGATTTGCCACAATGATGATTTTGCGACCGACGACTTCTTCGGGTTGGTAATACTCAGCAATGCCAGCGAGAATCTGGCGCGGCGCGGCTTCGCCGACATCAATCTGCAAGCGCAAAAGTTTATCGGCTTTCGGCACCCGCTCAGCTTCCAGAACGGTCGCGGCGCGCAGTTCGACTTTAATGAAATCCTCAATGCTGATTTTCTCAGAACCGGCTACAGGAGCCACTTTCGCGGCATCGGTTGGTGGTTGAGATGGCTGAGTCTCTGCCGATGGCGCTGTAGCTTTTTCATTTACCACTTCACTTTTTGCAACGCCTTCATTGGTCGTCACGTTTTCCGAACTGCCTGCTGCCTGCTGCGTACTGCCTGCTTCATTTTCAATTTCTGCCATAATTTTTTCCTTATTCAATTTCGGGAATGCCCCGCTGATGGTTTCAATTTTTTGCACCGCTAAAGGTTCGTTACTGAACTGAATGCCGCGCGGGTCAATTTCTAAAGGGTCGCCTGCAAGCCCGGCTTGCTTCCAGATTTCTCTTGTCGCATTTGGCAAAACCGGCGCGACCAGTAATACCAGATGGCGTAACGCTTCATACGCAGTAGAGATTACCACTTCAAGTTTAGCGCGCTGGCTGTCATCTTTCGCCAGTTTCCAAGGCTGATTATCGGTGATGTATTTATCAACCGCAGCAATGCCACCCCAGGCGGCTTCCAGAGCGCGTGAAAAGTTGAGCACCGAATATTCTTCATCAAACTTCGCTTCGGCAGATTCAATCGCTTCTTGGATGGCTTGCGAACCGGCATCAAAAACTCTTGGCGGCTTGCCTGCGAAATAGTTTTTCACCATCGTCAGTGTGCGATTTGCCAAATTGCCAAGCCCGTTTGCCAGGTCAGCATTGACGCGATCAATCAACGCGCCGTAACTGACTTCGCTGTCCTGTCCGAACGGCACTTCGCGCAACAGGAAATAACGAATCATATCGTTGGTGAAATGTTGATGCAGGGTTTCCAGCTTTATCGCATTGCCGAGGCTTTTGCCCATCTTCTGCCCTTCTCTGAGCAGCATACCGTGAACAAAGACCGTGCGTGGCAATGCGATTCCTGCGCCCAACAAAAATGCAGGCCAGTAGACCGCATGAAACCGTAGAATGTCTTTGCCAACCAAATGCAAGGCATTAGGTTGTTTTACACCGTTCACTTCATTCGTCCAGTATTTATCGAAGCCATCGTAAGTATCGTTGCCCCAGCCGAGCGCCGTGATGTAATTCGACAAGGCATCAAGCCAAACGTACATCGTATGGGCTTCATCATCCGGCACCGGGATGCCCCATTTCACAGACACACGGCTGACGGATAAATCTTTGAGTCCGCTGGCAACGAATGAAATAACCTCGTTGCGCCGCGCTTCGGGCTGCACAAACTCAGGATGCTTTTCATAAAGTTCAAGCAAAGGTTTTTGAAACTGCGAAAGCCGAAAGAAATAACTCTCTTCAGCAACCCGCTCCAAGGGTTTCAAATGCGTTGGGCAAGTTGGATTTTCATCGCCCGTTTCGACCTCTTTAAACTCATTGCAGTTAGCGCAAAACCAGCCTTCATAACTGCCTTTATAGATATGTCCGCGCTCCTTCAAAATCATCCAGAGCTTTTGCACGGCGGCTTCGTGCGCCGGGTCTGTGGTGCGAATCCAACGATTGTAATTGATTTCAAGCCGCGCAAAAGCGGCTTTGAATTTATCGACGATTTCATCAACGTGTTGTTTAACCGGTATACCGCGCTCGTCGGCTTTGCGTTCGATGTTGATGCCATGTTCATCTGTGCCGGTTAAAAAGAACGCCTCAACGCCGCGTTGTCGCTGATACTTGGTCAGCGCATCGGCAACCATCGTCGTGTAAGCGTGCCCGATGTGCGGCTCGGCATTGGTGTAATAAATCGGTGTGGTAACGTAAAAAGTTTTGTTCATAGTTCCTCGAAGTAAATCAGTGATAAGTGATGAGTGATGAGTTGTGGCTCACTCATTACTCATCACTCATCACTCATCACTTCAATAATGTCATCGCTTCGGCGCGGGTTGACGGGTTTTTCAAAAAGCCGCCGCGCAGGGCGCTGGTGACGGTTTTCGCGCCAGGTTTTTTTGCGCCGCGCATTTCCATGCACATATGCTCGGCTTCGATGACCACCATCACCCCCCGCGCCTGTAATTCTTTATACAGCAGGTCGGCAATCTCGGTTGTCAGGCGTTCCTGCAATTGCGGTTTTTTTGCGAGCAAATCCGCGACCCGCGCCAGTTTCGATAAACCGACGATGCGCCCGTCTTTCGGAATGTAAGCGATGTGCGCGACGCCTTTGAATGGCAGCAAATGGTGTTCGCACAATGAATGAATGGGAATGTCTTTGACAATCACAATCTCATCGTGGGTTTCATCGGGAATGAAGTGGATGAATTTACTGGCATCCTGATGCAATCCCGCGCAAATCTCTTCAAACATTTTGGCGACGCGATGCGGCGTGCGCTCCAATCCCGGACGATTCGGGTCTTCGCCGATGCCTTCCAAAATCAGTCGTACCCCTTGTTCGATTTTCGCAAGGTTGATTTCGCGTTCAATCTTTTTTTTATTGTTCCGTTTTGAATTCACCATCAATTTCTCTTCTTTTCCCGATAAGCCGCTATCGCCGCCTGTTGCACCGCAATCAGCGGCACATTTTTTTCATTCGCCAGTTTCGCGCAATCGTCATATTCGGGTTGAAAGTTAAACAACCGCTTGTTCTGATGCGCGACTTTAATTTTCACAACCCCGTACTCGGTTTCAACGGTTTCAAAAAACCGTTCAAGAGTTCGCCTTTTCATTTCACCGTAGCGAATGCCCAGCGTCGTCGTCTCGGTCAAAATCAAATTCGTCAGCGCCTCGAATTTATCAACTTCACAAAGCACCGTGAGCAGCACTGCGGGTCTATCTTTTTTCATCTGCACCGGCGTGAAAAAAACATCGAGCGCGCCAAGTTGCAAAGCCTTTTCCATCACGAACCCACAGGCTTGCGGATTCATATCGTCAATATTGGTTTCAATGACCATAATCTTCGGCGCATCAACTTCGGCAGTTTTTATTTCGCCGAGCATGATGCGTAAGGCGTTCGGAAAGCCATGCGGGTCGCGACTTCCTGCGCCGTAACCGATTTTTTCAATCCGCATCTCAGGCATTGCGCCGAAACTTTCGCAAAGCGTCGCAATGATTGCCGCGCCGGTCGGAGTGACGAATTCGCCTTCGCGGTCGCCCGCAAAAATTGGAATGTCGCGCAACAACTCTGCGGTTCCCGGTGCGGGCACAGGCATCACGCCATGCGCCGCAATGATGGAACCAAAGCCAACACGCAAAGATGAGCAGATAATTTTTTCAACGCCGAGCATCGCAAATCCGATTGCCGCGCCGACGATGTCAATAATCGAATCGACTGCCCCGACTTCGTGAAAATGCACATGGTCAAGGGTTGCACCGTGAACGCGGGCTTCGGCTTCACCCAATTTTTCAAATATCCGAATCGAGGTATTTTTTACACTCTCGCTTAAATCGGATTGGGCAATCATCTCACGAATTTCAACCAACGCGCGCGCCGGTTGTTTTGCATCATCAACCGTGACCTCGAATTTCGTTGCCGCAAAGCCTGCGCGTTTGACTTTACTGACGTTCAGGTCGTAACCCGTGAGACCAAGTTTTGCGAGTTCCACCTGCAAGGTTGCAAACGCCACGCCTGCATCAATCAGTGCGCCGACCACCATATCGCCGCTGATGCCTGCAAAACCGTCGAAATATAAAATCCGCATCAGCCGCGCTCCTTCAAAAACTGCGACAAAATTTCGCCCGCTTTTCCGAGTATCGTCACATCTGCCATAAACGAAATATCTGTTTGTTCGGGATTGACTTCAATCACTTTCGCGCCGCTTTGTTTGGCAACAATCGGAAGCGATGCCGCAGGATACACCACCGCCGATGTGCCGATAACGAAAAATAAATCAGAACGCGCGGCGGCTTCTTCGGCGCGGTCAAAAACCCCTTCGGGTAACATTTCGCCGAACAACACCACATCGGGTCGCGCCGCATTGCCGCATACGAAACAGAGCGGCGGGTTTTGTTCAAGCGGCGACTCGCGCACCTCAAAGGTACTGCGACACCTGAGACAGCGTGCGCGGCAGATGTTGCCGTGCAATTCCAGAACATTGAGACTGCCGGCAGCGCGATGCAAATCATCAATGTTTTGCGTAATCAAAGTGAAATCCGCAAACCGTCTTTCCCACATCGCGAGCGCGTGATGACCGGGGTTGGGCTGTAAGTCTTTCAACATTCCGCGCCGGTAATCGAACCATTCCCAGACCAGTTTTGGGTCTGATGCCATCATTTCAGCCGATGAAAGTTCGCTGACCGGACGGCCTCGCCAACTCCAAATCGCTGTATCGCCGCCGCCGCGAAAAGTCGGCACACCGCTTTCGGCAGAAATGCCTGCGCCCGTCAGTATGGCAACGCTTTGCGCATTGTCGAACATAGTCTGCAATTCATTTGTGACTTCGGTCAGTAACATCGTAAACGATTATCTTACCAGCAAAAATTTGGATACTAAAAATCGGTAGCGGATAAAGTCAAGGAAAGAAGTGCGCGAAAAGACAAGCGTGCCCTTTCGCGCATCACATATTCATATTGAGAGGCGCGGTAATAGATGAAAATTTTGAAGTGGTTTGTATGGTCATGATTTTTTCAACCAACTCTTCAAAGTTTTTTGCCGAATAAATCGGCAAGTCCTTAACCTGAACGTTACGCTCAGCGAATTTGTTGCGAATGATTTCAGATATTTTTTCATCGGGTTCAACGGTGTTCACATAAAATGCGTTCATCCGATGAACCATTCGTATAGCCGATGATTTGATTTCACTGCGCGACGGGTCAACCACCATGATTGAAAAATCGGCGGGAAGGTATTTCAAAAAACTGGTTCCTTCGATGAATACGCCCGCGCTCTGCACGCGGCTTAACGCTTCGTGGATTCCCGCTTCGAGTTGGTCATTGGTGCAAATCAACCAGTGAACATTGCGCGCTCCGGCTTCCCAATAACGTCCGGTGTCTTTACGCGGCACGCAGGTCAATTCTCTTCCGCTATAAATCGTCGGGCGCTCACCAAGAAGCGGCGATACACAACACGTCTCAGGGTCTTTGCCGCAAGAGCGATAATGACCGCGCGAAATTTTTATTGCTTCCCTTCCCGGAAAGCGTTTGAGCAATTCGCACATCAATGTCGTTTTGCCAACATTCGATGAAAAACCGGAGATGGAAACGATGATTGGACGCATCGTTTGAACTATAACATAAAAGGCGAAGCGCTGACCCGTATAGCTTACGCCATTCAAGCCAACGCCTCGCCTACCTGAGAAACGTCTTCAGGGTTAAAAAATCAGCTAATCATATTGAGCATACCTGATGGCATACTGAGCATTCCTGAACCCGAACCGGTTCCGACATCGGAAAGTTGCAACATTAAATTCTGCCGGTTGGTGGCGTACATCAACCCGTCTTCCAACGCGATAATGCCATCGCGAATCATGCGTTCGATTTCCGTATCGAATACCTGCATGCCCTCGAGGTTGCCATCTTTCATCGCATCATAAAGCGATTTGCCTTCGCGTTCACCTTTTTCAATATACTCGCGGGTGCGCGCCGTCGATTTCAAAATTTCGATTGCCGCCACGCGACCTTTGCGGTCAGCGCGCGGAATCAGGCGTTGCGAAACGATAAATTTAAATGCCGCCGACAACCGCATACGAATGACGTGTTCCTGATTTTTCGGAAACAAGCCAATCAATCGTTCGACGGTCTTCACGGCGTCTGTGGTGTGCAATGTCGAAAGCACCAGGTGTCCGGTTTCCGAAGCTTCCAAAGCGACTTCGCAAGTTTCGAGGTCGCGAATCTCACCAACGAGAATGACCTTTGGCGCTTGTCTGAGTGCCGCTCTCAACGCAAAGGCAAAGTTCGGCGTATCGGTGTGCAACTCACGTTGATGAATCGTGCATTTTTTATGGCGATGCATGAATTCAATCGGGTCTTCGATGGTGACGACGTGGTAATACTTGGTTTCATTAATCAAGTCGATGATTGCGGCAAGCGTCGAAGATTTACCGGAACCTGTGGGACCGGTGACCAGCACAATGCCGTTTTTCAAATCGGCGACTTCTTTTAAGACCACCGGGATAGTCAAATCTTCAAAGGTCGGGACATTGTTGGGAACCACGCGCATGACAATCGCGTGAGTGCCGCGTTGCATAAAAATATTGACGCGAAAGCGTGACAGACCGGGCAAGCTGAAAGAGATGTCCGCCGAGCCTTGTTCTTCGAGCGACTGGGCAGCGGTTTTGTTATTGCCGATTAAGGCTTTGGCAATGCCTGCGGTGTGGGCAGGCGTGAGCATTTCCATTCCGGGAATATTGACGGGCGTTAGTTTTCCGATGAGTTCGACCTGAGGCGGTCGACCGGGAGAGAAAATCAAGTCAGAAATTTTATCCGAGATTGACAGCATTTGCTGTACAACTTGGGAAAAATTGATAGTTGACATAGCTGCACTCCGAAGCTGTTCGTTATTTTTTAGACCTTAAAAACCGATTGGTCAGACATTCAGCCAATAAGCATTTGGGGTATAGAGATATTCTATTTCGGGAAAGGGGCAGGTGAAGGGATAAGCGGTTTACGCGGGTTGAAGCCACGCACAACCCGATATTAATCGCAATTGAATCAAAGTCAATAGTTCAAATTTCAAGGTTGATTTTTGGTCACGGTACGCGGGCGAGTAACTGTGGAAAGTTCGTTGGCGCGCTCAAAAATATAGTAAGTTTCGCCGCGATTGGCGCTGCCCAGATAGAGCCATTTACTCGCAATCAGAGTGCCGGGTTTTGCGCCTTTAACGGCTTTCATCCCGCCCTCAATCAGTTGGCTGATTTCGGCGCTGGTGACGACGTGCAAATCGGGAACCACATCTTCGCCGGTGTCTTTGATACGTTTGAGCACCATCTGGCGTTGAATGGCAAGGCGGTTTTTCGAGCGCATATAATCCTGGCGATTGATTTCGCCGTGTTTGATTTGAAATTCCAACTCTTCCTCTTCGTGGCGACAGAGTTCAAGAAAAGATTTTACTTCAGGACCGTATTCGGTTTCTTGCAAAGGTTGCGCCTGTAATGACAGGCAACCAATAAAAACGATTGGAATCGCCAGCCAGGATGTAATCAACCGATTGAACCGCATAATGATTTTTTAATTTCTCCGCGAACATTTTTCAAACCTTCTCAGCCTCGTATGCCGCGTCGAGCAGTTCAATCGGATGCGCCACAGCGACGTTCAGATGGGTCATTCGCGCGCCTGCGCCGATTTGCATGATACAACCGGGATTGGCTGTAGCGACGATTTCTGCGCCGGTTGCTTTGATGTTGTCGAGTTTGGTTGAAAGAATTTCGCTGCTCAACTCGGGGTGTTGCAAATTATAAATGCCTGCGCCGCCGCAACAATTTTCCGCGCCCGACAACGTCCGAAATCGTAAACCCGGAATCATCTTTAATAAGTCAACCGGCGGACTGACGATTTTTTGCGCGTGCATTAAATGACAAGGGGCATCATAGGTCACACGTAAATTTAAACTGGCATCCGGTATGTCAACGCCTTGTTCGATTAAAAACTCAGAGACATCTTTAACCTTGGCGGAAAATTCGCGAGCGCGTTCGGCAAACTCCATATCGTGTTCAAACCAATCTTTGTACTCTTTCATCGCCGCGCCACAACCTGCGGAATTGACGACGATTGCCTCGCAACCACTTTGTAAAAAAACTTCGATATTCTTGCGCGCCAGTTGTTTCGCTTCGTCCATATAACCTGCGTGAGCGTGCAACGCGCCGCAACACATTTGCCCGTCGGCTTCAACAATCGCGCACCGGTTACGTTGCAACACACGCTCCGTTGCGCGGTTGGTTTCAGTAAACAACCCTTCCATGACACACCCGCGAAGCACCCCAACGCGGGTTGCTGTACTGGTTGGCGAATTTTCAGGCAACGATTTATTAATCGAATCTTTGGTTAAATCATCACGGGTACTTTTTGCCTGTCGCTTCGCAAACGGCGAACGGCTCGCCAGCAGCACCGCAAGCGCGAATTGCAATTGCCCGCTGGCTAAATTTGCTTGCAACGCCAGTTCTGCGAGTCCGCTGTCTCGGAACCAGCGCGTCAGTTTCATTGCCAGTTTGAGCAATTGCGGGCGCATAAAAATCTGCCGCAACACGAAACGCGCCACAGGAGCCGTTTTCGCGTCGCTCTCCTGATGGGCTTCAACAATTTCCGCGCGCGCCGCTTCAAGCAAATGTCCATACGGCACACCCGATGGACAGGCGGTTTCGCAAGCCCGACAACCCAGGCAAAGGTCTATGTGTTTGGCAAAGGTTTCACCAAGCGGCAGTTTGTCTTCAACCCGCGCGCGCATTAAATAGACGCGCCCGCGCGGCGAATCGTTTTCATTTCCGAGCACGCGATAAGTCGGACACGACGGCAAACATAAACCACAATGCACACAGGTGAGCAACTTGTCGTTGTTGGATTCGAGTAAGGAATGCAGATGAGTTTTCTTGGCAGTATTCATTTATTCATTCACCGGAGAACACAAAAAATTTCCGGACGCTTCTTTGTGTCCCGGTGGCTCTGTGGTTTTCCTTTAAATACCCGCGACAAATTTTCCAGGATTCAGCAGCGATTCCGGGTCGAAATTGCGTTTCATGCCTTTCATTAAAGGCGCAAGCGTTCCGACATCATTCCAGGCGTCGGCTGCCTGACGCACGGCTTCCGGCGCGCGTTCGACAAACAAGGTTCCGCCAAGGCAAGCCGCTTCAACGCGCATCTGCTTAATCAAATCAATAGATTGTTGATTGCTGCCTTCAAAGCCTAAACGGATGATGCCTACCCCGACATCCGCCGTTGCAATTTTCACCTCGGACATTTTGAGCAATTTTTCATAAACGCTTGTGGCGCTGGCAAGCGGCACACTGATGCGCACGGCGCAGTAGGTTTTTGTATCAAGGTTTGCGACTTCCGACCACAGCCGCTCGGCTTCATCTTCGTTCAAAAGATTGAGATAAAAATCCTCATCCAATAAATTCGTCGTCTCTTCGATTTGATTTTTAACCACCGTTTCACTATCGCCAAAGCGCACCAGTAAAGCGTCTTCATTGGCAATCGAAGAAATGCGACTGATTAAATAGATCGACGCCGGTTGCAGATGAGTCGAATTCAAGATGGCTTTGGCAATATCCGCGAGTCGCGCAGGATTTTTTGCGGCAATCATCAGGGTTGCCATTTGTTCGGGTAACGGGCGCAATTTGAAATTGAGTTCGGTAATCACCGCAAGGGTTCCGAAACTGCCGACATAGAGTTTATTCAAATCATAACCGGCAACATTTTTGACGACGCGCCCGCCGCATTTGCTTTCGGTTCCGTCAATGTGCGCGAGCCTCAACCCAATGACATAATCGCGAGGCGTGCCAAATCCGAATCGCAATGCGCCGCTTGATGCGCAGGCGGCAATCGCGCCCAGCGTCGAATCAACTGAACCGGGCGGGTCAAACGGCAACCATTGTCTTTCGGTTTTCGCGATGGCATTGAGAGTTTGCAAAGAGATTCCCGCTTCAACCGTAACCGTCAAATCCGCCGGGCTGTAATCAATCACGCGGCTCAGGTTTTGCAAACTCAAAATCACTTCGCCGCGCCGCAAGGGATTACCGCATTCGAGCCAACTCATCGCGCCCGCGGGGATAACCGCCGCGCCCTGTTTTGCACAGATGTTTAAACATTCAGCGACCTGTTCGGTTTCGGCAGGTTTCACGATGAGTGGTGGGGTGATTGAATCAATGTGCAGGGCTTGATTTTCAAGCAGATTGTTCGTGCCCACTACGGATTCAAGCAAACGGGCGAGGATTTTGTGGTCTTGTATCATTAGGGTCGTTGGTCTCTTAAAAATTAAAAATCCACACTTGCAACTTCGATGGCTTGCAGGTGAATTAACGGACAGGGCACGGAGACTTTCGCGGTTGTAGAATCATCATTGGCAAACGCTGCCTGAAAGAAGGCGTTGAAATCGTGCGCGAAAGTATCAAGTTCCATCGACATAAAAATTTTCGGCAAGCGATGCGCCTTATCCATCACCCGCGCATACAATCCGCGCGCGCCAATCAAATTATTTTTATCATAGTGATGCAATGCGACAGCGGCTTGAATGAGTAATTGATAAAACAGACGTTTCTCATCAGATGACCGCACCCAGATTTCTTCCCAGATTTCGTGGGCTTCAAAATATCGTCCGCCATTGAAATGGCGAATGCCTTCGAGGTATTCGCCGGGATAAATGCGGCGCTGCTCTTCATCGAAAAGGCTTTCGGGGCTGGCATCAAAATTGGCGATTAAGGTTTGCTGCTCTTCGAGCGATTTTTCAAATCGCAGAGAAAAGGGACCAGCCTTGATGACATCACCTTCGGTCAATTCCATCCAGGTGATGCGTTCGCCATTAACAAAAGTTCCATTGCCGCTCTCGTTATCAACGACGAAAAATTTATCGGCGGTGCATTCAATAAAAAAATGTTCTCGCGAAACAGTTGGGTGATTCAACACACAATGGCAGGAGAGGTGCCGACCGAAAACCATTTTGTCGGCGTGAAGTTCGATGGCTTCTCCTCTACGCGAATTGGAATCGAATCGCAAAATTGCCATAGAGGATTTATTTTGCGGGAAACCCTGAGATTCTTCAAATGCTTCTATCGCCCGGCACCTGAATTTATAATGAATTTAAAATCAAGCAATGGAATCAAGGTTGTTTAACGCTTGATTAATTATCGCCAGCCAACTGCCAGCGCGTTGCATCTTTGGGAAATTGCGTCCACGCCAGGACTTTTTTCGGGCGAAACATCAGCACACCTTCACCTTTCTGATACATTTCCGGCGGCGGCGCATAGCCATATTTTTTCTTTGAAGCCTCTGCAAGCTGAACCGCGAACTCATAGGTTGGCGCATGATATTCGTGCGCTTCACCTTGCAGAATCACCACATCCATCGCGTTTTCCAGATGAATGCACACCGCCGGATTTTCTTTGATATTGCGATGTCGGCGGGTTTTCGGACTGCCGCCAAAATAGAGCCGGTCGTCAATCCAGATGCCGTCAACCGGTGTGGCGTGCGGTTGTCCGGCACTATCGACTGAACAAACCCAGTAACGTTCGGCGGCATTCATGCGCTCAGCCACATGCGACCAATCGAGCATCCCTTTGCGGTTTTTCGGAATACCATAATCCGGCATATGTGGGCGAGAGGCGGTCGGATTGGTTTTCACCTCCGCGATTTTCTTTCCGATATTTTTTCTCGTCGTCGGCATTGCACGCTCCTTTCACCAATGAGTTTTATAAGCGAGTGATCTACGCCATCTGCAATTTCAAATCCACCGACCGCGCCTTCTGTTTATTCGGCTATTTCCGTTTGGTTCGTCGGCTATCCTGAAATTGTAAAAAAAATCGGCATCGAAAGTCTTGGCGTTTTTTGATATGCGTTGAGAGGTTAAAAGATTCTGCAACTGCCCGGCGAGGTTTTCATAAATTTGCGAAATTGTTTGTAAAATCGGCTTAAATCGTTATAGCCGGAATCGAACGACACATTGGCAATCTTTTCGCCCTGCGACAATTTCCAGATGGCAAAATGCAGGCGGACCTTGTGCAGATAGGTTTTCGGCGCAAGCCCGTAATCTTTTTTAAACTGTCTGGTGAGATGCGGGTGCGACACCTTGAGCGTTCGCGCGATGGCGGCAATCGAAGGCGACGCCAACCAATTTTCATCAATGATTTTTTTGGCGCGTTTGGCAAGCAACGAGGGTTTGGTGTTGATTTCAATGGATTGAAACCGGCGCGGCGTTTTTAATATCTCAATCATTTCATCGGCATTTTTCGGCAGCGCCGCAATCGGCAAATCGAAAATCAACGGCACTGTCATCCAGGATGCCGGGGCAGTGGTTGAAGCCGCGCCGATGCCTGCCCAACGCATCTTCACATCCGCAATGGAAATTTTAATGATAGAAAATGGCGCATAGAACACGGCGAAAAATTCGGATTGCGGATTGATGAGTTTGCCATCCCGAATATAAGCGATTTTGCCGCTTTCCACTTTGATAATTTCAAACATCCACCCGCACCCGGCGACAAACACCTCCGAACCTTCGCCTGCGAATTTCGCCGCTTCCGCGATCCAAATCATTTCCTGTTGTGATTTTTTGGAATTGTGGCGATTCTTTACCGCAAAGTCATCATCCGGCAATTCTCTGTAAAGAAACTCTCGCGCCATAAATTAAGGCAATACAAGAAAAGTTTTATCCGGCGATAAATCGAATGTGTGAATGGTAACCGAATGTTTTCTTAATTATGCTTCGATAGTTGTTACCGAGCAATTTCCAACGCGCAGCCAAATCACCTTTGGCGGACTGCCATGCAGTCCGCTCATTTGTTGAAAGTCCGAATCTTTAGAAATGATTGTGAAACCGTTTTTCTCTGCATAGTCTCAAATTTCTTTATCAGTTGTCTCTCGCAACCCTACTTGACGGACATGAACGCTGTCGGGATAAATATCGGCAAGCGATTTAACCAACCGATGAGTAAGGTTTTGGTCAAAGAGAAGTTTCATCAATTCTCATAAGGCGGCGTGGCAAGTTTTCGCTCACGGTCTGCGGCGTAAGCTAAACAAGCGCGAATATCTTCAGCGGTCAAATCAGGAAAATCTTCTAATATCTCTTCCTGAGTCATGCCGCTTGCGAGATATTCCAAAACATCCGTGACCGTCATTCGCATCCCGCGAATGCAAGCCTTTCCACCTCTCTTGCCCGGCTCAATAGTAATGATGTCTTGATAGTTCATAATCGAATGATGTCAAATCATACCACTTGATATTATTTGCCATAAAGAAATTTCTCTTGTTTCTAATTCCCTTATCTCTATTGTTGATTCATCATCCGTCTTCAACTTCATTCCAAAGTAAAACTGCAATAACGGCAGGTTTTGGTTGCGGGAATCATTTTGCCGGGATTGCAAAGCCCGGTTGGATTAAAAACATTTTTTACCGCCAGCATGCGTTCCAAATCGGCATCCGAAAAAATCATTTCGATGTAATCAATCTTATCCAAGCCGATGCCGTGTTCGCCGGTAATCGAACCACCGGCATCAACGCACAATTGCATAATCTCTTTACCTGCGAGTTTGACGCGCCGCGCTTCATCCGCATCACGCCCGTCATAACTGATGTTCGGATGCAGATTGCCATCTCCTGCATGAAAAACATTGGCGACATTCAATTGGTACTTCGAGGCGATGGCATAAATTTCATCGAGCACTTCGGGAAGTTTCGAGCGTGGAATCACCGCGTCCTGCACCATCAAATCGGCGGAGACTCTGCCCATCGCTCCGAATGCGCGCTTTCTTGCGCCCCAGAGTTTCGCGCGTTCGGCGTCGTCTTTGGCAACACGCACGGCACGCGCGTTATTTCGCAAACAGATTTCCGCAGCTTGCGTGGCGGCTTCATCAATGCCAACCTGCAAGCCATCAACTTCGATAATCAAGAGCGCCGCAACATCGGTCGGAAAGCCTCCGGCGAAAATCGAATTTTCAACCGCCACAATCGTCGCGCGGTCAATCATCTCCAGAGCCGCAGGCAAAATTCCGGCGGCAATGATTTCCGAAACCGCGCGGCTCGCGTCGGTGACGGTCATAAATTCGGCAAGCAGGGTTTTCACGCTTTGTGGCAAACGTGTGAGTTTCAAAGTGATTTTCGTCGCAATGCCGCAGGTGCCTTCGGAACCCACGAACACCCCGGTTAAATCATAGCCCGTAAAATCTGCCGTGCTGCTGCCGATATTGATGATTTCGCCCGATGGCAAAACCACTTCAAGCGCGAGAATGTGATTGACGGTTGCGCCATATTTCAAACAATGGGGACCGCCGCTGTTTTGCGCAACATTGCCGCCAAGCGTGCATGCCATTTGACTCGAAGGGTCTGGCGCGTAATGAAAACCGGCTGGCGATGTGGCTTGCGACAGATGAACGTTAATGACGCCGGGTTCAACCACAGCAATGCGATTTTCATAATCGACCTGCAAGATGCGATTCATTCTTGCGGTTTCAATGGTGACGCCATTGTTCATTGGCAGTGACCCGCCCGTCAGTCCGGTGCCCGCGCCGCGCGCTGTAAACGAAATCTTTTCTTCAGCAAGGATGCAAACGACGGCTGCAACCTCTTCGGTGTTTTTGGGAATCACCACGGCGGCAGGCAATTGTTTGACGATGGTCAGCGCGTCCGATTCATAAACGACAAGTTCATCGCGTTCGGTTAAAACATAGCGTTCACCAATCGCGGCTTTGAGTTTATCAACAACACGCTGCGGCAGTTTGTGGTGTGTTTGGGTTTGCAGTGATGGTTGCATTTTCAGATTAGTTACGAAATAAGATTAACCGCGAATCCATAGCCTTTTGCGTTGCGATATAGCGGGCCGTCCAATGTCCATAACTCACAACTCAGTTCTTCAGCTAAGGCTAAGTATGCTGCATCATAAGCGTTTTGACGACCAAGCATAATTGAGATTTCAATCACTCGTTTCGGATTAGACAGATGATGATATTGAACAGGTAGCACATCCACCTTGCCTAAAGCCTCATCCAGGTCGCTCTGTATTAAAATGCCTGCAACAATGAGCCGGGGTACGGCATTGGCAAATTCATAGCGCGATAATTCAGGCGCGTGAATTTTGACCCCGCTATCAATCCAATCTGCAAATCGTTCTAATACCAAAAGTCCGCGAGAATCATTGCCAGCCATGACGACAAACAAATTAGCATCTACTACAACGTTATTTTTCAAATCGTCGGCTTGCTGCATCTCTGCCCTCACGTATTAGAACTTCTGCATCAAGGGGTGGAAGGGTGTGATACTTTTCTCGCAAATCCGCCAAAGCTTCAAGGGCAAGTTTTTTTTTGAATTCCTGCTCTTGTGTTACACCTTGAGATAGGTCTGTTTGACTTACTTCTTCGATATCTTTACTCATAACGCCTTCACCTCGTTGTTTTGATGTCAGCTTAATACTTAGGCACAGTCGGGTCAACATCATCAGACCAGCGCAAAATGCCGCCGACTAAATTCTTCACGCGGCGGAAGCCAGCCTGCTTCATTAACTCAACCGCCTTGCCGCTACGCACGCCGCTCTTGCAATGCACCACGATTTCATTTGCGGTCGAGAGTTCATGCAATCGTTCGGGCACAGTCGCAAGCGGGATCAACGTTGAACCGGGAATGCGCCCGATGGCAAATTCCTGCGGTTCGCGAACATCAACCAAAACGAAATCATCGCCTCGAGCAATTTTGGTGTTCAATTCAAGCGGGGTAATTTCATATTCTTTTCCGACAGTCACTTCGTCGTGCTGTATCACACCGCAAAATTCCTGATAGTCAATCAACTCATTGATGGTGCGGTTTTCGCCGCAAATCGGGCAATCGGGATTTTTTCTGAGTTTCAATTCGCGAAACCGCATCTTCAACGCATCGAACAACATCAACCGCCCGATCAAGGAATCGCCTTTGCCTAAAATTAACTTCACCGCTTCAATCGCCTGCATCACGCCGATAATGCCGGGCAACACACCAAGCACGCCACCTTCCGCGCAACTCGGTACTAAGCCGGGTGGCGGAGGCTCCGGATACAGACAGCGATAACAGGGACCCCGTTTCGCATCGAAGACCGTCGCCTGTCCTTCAAATCTGAAAATCGACCCGTAAACATTGGGTTTTCCGAGCAGCACACAAGCATCATTGGTTAAATAGCGCGTTGGGAAATTATCTGTCCCATCAATGATGATGTCGTAATCTTTGAATAGCTCCAGCGCGTTTTCCGAAGTCAAAGCGGTTTCATAAGTGTCGACTTGAACGAACGGATTGATTTCGTTAATGCGTTCTTTGGCGGATTGCAATTTTGATTTTCCAACGTTGGCGGTGGAATGAATGATCTGCCGTTGCAGGTTGGTAAAATCCACAACGTCGAAATCCACGAGTCCCAATCGCCCGATGCCTGCGGCTGCCAGGTACATAATCAATGGTGAACCTAAGCCCCCTGCGCCGATGCAGAGCACACTTGCGGCTTTTAATTTCTTCTGCCCCTCAAGCGCAACTTCGGGCATGATGAGATGGCGACTGTAACGCAGGATTTCATCGCGGCTCAACTCAACCTCATCTTTCGCGCTTTCCTTCACACGGTTTTCTACCACCGCCGAACCTCCGGCAATTGACGGAACGATGCTCAAGGTATCGCCTTCTTTAACAGTGGTGGCGCCTTTTTCAAGATGTCGCGCATCTTCGTCGTTGACATAAATGTTGACGAACTGGCGCAATTCGCCGCGTTCGTTATAAAGATGCTTTTTCAATGCCGGGTATTGGCGAGTAAGCGAATCGAGCGCCGTATTGACGGTGTTGCCCGCAACCGCCACTGTGTCATTGCCGCCCGTAAAATTTCTAAGCGCCGTAGGTATTAAAATATTGATTGACATAACACTCTCCTCATTCGTTGCTATTTTTTAATTTCAATCGCGCGGTCAAAACCGCTTGTTCAACCTCGAACGATTTGTTTAACGTCGGTCGCTGACCAACATTCAATCCATCGCATCATTTTCAACCAAATAAAAAAGCCACGAATCACACAAACGGTGCGAATAGACAGAGATTGCTTTTGCCGTCAGACGAGCCAAAAAGCAATCTAGTTTCTACAACAACAACAAGTCATCGTGTCTATTCGAGTTTGTCTAATTCGTGGCGAATGTCTTTTAACATTGAGCAAGACCTGCCTGCTCGGTTTTTTACCGGCGCGAATCGCTTTGCGCCGCTTCATTCTTCCACTATCACTATTTCTTCCTGCTCGAATTTCTCGTAGTCAGGTTTCGTAAAAGAGTTAAGCACGGATGCCCGACCTTTTTCAACCGAAACGATGATATATGAATCGGAGGGCCAGCAACTGTGGTCTAAATCAAACCCCGATGGACGTGCCGGATGATCAGGGTGCGAATGATAAAACCCGATGACCCCAAATCCCTGCTCGCGGGCTCGCAGTTCCGCCTGACGCGATTGTTCAGGGGTTATCAAATAACGGTTTGCCTGCGACTCGCTCCCTTCATTTTTCGTCCATTCATTAATCGCCCGATGCACGATGCGCAACACATTGATGTCACCCGCTTTTTCGCCAATCAGGAATCCGCAACATTCGTGCGGATAGGTTTCTTCGCCGTGCTTTTTAATTTCGTCCAGGTGCGCTGGTGTGACCTTAATCAAAAGTTCAAACTCCAAATTCGGATTTAACAGGGATGAGCAAGATGATAAGAATAAATTTTATCCTGCTTATCCTGCCTACCCTGGTTTATTCGCCATTCCAAAAATCTTCACTCAAATATTTATCGGCGCTGTCGGGCAAAATAGCGACCACCACACCGCTTTGCATTTTCTTCGCGACGTTTACCGCACAGGCAACCGCGGCAGCAGATGAAATGCCAACCAGCAAGCCTTCGCGTCTGCCTAAAAGTCTGGCATATTCGTGCGCTGCTTCGGTGCTCACTTCTAAATTTTCATCGGCAATCGAATCATCATAAATGCCCGGCACAATCGCTGTCTCCATGTGTTTCAACCCTTCAAGCCCGTGAAAAGGCGAATCGGGTTGAAACGAAATACAGTGAATTTGCGGATTCAATTCTTTCAAGCGGCGGCTTGCGCCAACAAAAGTGCCGCTGGTTCCGAGTCCCGCAACAAAGTGTGTAATCCGTCCCTGCGTTTGATTCCAGATTTCCGGCGCAGTGGTTTCGTAATGCGCCCGCCAGTTCGCATCATTGTTGTACTGGTCTGCGTAAAAGTACAAATCCGGGTTTTCGCTGTAAAGCCGGCGCGCTTCGCGAATCGCCCCGTCCGAACCTTCCAGGGGATTGGTTAAAACCAAATCCGCGCCATAAGCTTTTAAAATGCGTTTGCGCTCTTCACTGGCGTTTTGCGGCAAAGCGAGTTTCACGCGGTAGCCTCTGGCTGCGCCTAACCAGGCATAAGCGATGCCGGTGTTGCCTGATGTCGCATCGAGCAGAATTTTATCGCGCGTGAGTTTGCCGCTGCGTTCGCCTTCTAAAATAATATTGAGCGCCGGTCGGTCTTTTACGGAACCGCTGGGATTGAACCATTCGGCTTTGGCATAAATTTCAACGCCTTCAGCCGCAAGTTTTTTGAGTTTCAGCAAAGGCGTATTGCCGACCAATTGCCAGGCTTCCTGCGGCGCGCGCGCGCGGGTGATAGCAGCGTCTTCAACAGACGAAACGATTTCAGCGGGGGACAAAATTGAATTCGTTTTCATACTTCTGTGTTCAAGGATAACATCACGAACAAGCCCTGGCAAAAACTCCTCTGTAGACCTTCGTATCAATAAGCGCCCAACACCTTCACACCCAACAAAGACCCGCTCGATATTTTGCCTTTTGCCTTTCATCGTTGAAAGCGTCGCCCGTCACTTTCCCTTTGGCAAAATTCTCTCGTTAAAGCGACGCTTTCAATCTTTAACCGCATAAAACCGCGCCGCCATTCACATTTAAAATTTCGCCCGTGATGTGGCGCGCCAGGTCTGTGGCGAGAAATAGAATCGGTCCCGCTACGTCATCGGCTGAAGCAACGCGACCGAGCGGAATGTTGCGATTGATTTTTTCGAGTTCGCGCGTATCGCGCAGCGGTTCGGCAGATAAATCGGTATCGACCCAGCCCGGCGCAACACAATTGACCGTCACCCCATATTCGCCAAGTTCAGTAGCCAAGGATTTGGTCAACGAAATAATCCCGCCTTTGGACGCCGCGTAATGCGAATGCAAAGCCTCGCCGCGCTGCCCTGCGGTCGATGACACCGTGATGATGTGACCGCTGCGTTGTTGTTTAAAAAGTTTTGCCGCGAAGTGACAGCACGCATAGACACTTTTGAGGTTGGCATCTATCGTCTCCTGCCACTTCGCTTCATCAAGTTCATCAATTGCGCCCGTCGTCCAGATACCGGCGTTTGCGACCAGCACATCCAATCGCCCGAACTGGGCAAGCGTTCTTTCAAACAAAGCGCGCACATCTTCAAATCGCGAAACATCGGCTTGCACGGCAATGGCGCGCGCATCAAGCGAATGACAATCGCGAACCACCCGATGGGCATCAGCTTCATTGCGAAAATAATTGACCACTACCGCAGCGCCCGCTTTTGCAAATTTCAACGCCGCCGCCGCGCCAATGCCACGCGACGCGCCGGTAATGAGTGCCACTTTATCTTTTAAATCAATCATCCTGCTTCTCTATTCCATCAAGGTAATAACCAACAAAAATATCCGAGAGCGTGACCGGCTCCCCTTCTCCCGCGCTCCCTTTCTCCCCATCTTCCTTTTCATCCGCCAGCGATTGCCGGAACGATGGAAATTTCTGCGCCATCCGTAGTGCGCGTGGCTAAATCATCGAGGAAGCGAATGTCTTCGCCGTTCACATAGATGTTGATGAAGCGACGCAAATCGCCGTTCTCTTCGCACACCCGCGCGCGAAACCCCGGATAGTTTGAATCGAGGGTTTCAATCAATTCTTTAATCGTTGTGGCTTGCGCTTCGACCTCTTCTTTGTCATTGGTGAATTTACGAAGCAGGGTCGGAATAATAACTTTTAGTGACATAATCATTTCTCCTTTATTTCATTCGCAGGTGATATATAAAACCACCTGCACTCATTACTCATCACTCATTACTCATCACTCATTACTCATCACTTGATTAAGCCGTTGCTCTCAATGCGCCGATGGCGGCTTCAAAAGCGATTAATTTCGGTTCGATGATTTGCGGCGGCGCGAGTTCGATGGCTTCCTGAGTTTTCAATCCGTTACCGGTGATGGCAATTACCGTGAGTTCATCGCGTTTGAGGTGTCCCTGTTCAATCAGCTTTTTCGCAACCGCTACGGTGACGCCACCTGCGGTTTCGGCAAACACGCCTTCGGTTTCGGCAAGCAAGCGAATACCGTCAACGATTTCCGCGTCGGTTACATCCTCAGCCCAGCCGCCGCTTTTGGCGATAATGCCGGCGGCGTGATAACCGTCGGCAGGGTTGCCAATCGCTAATGATTTCGCGATGGTGTTGGGCTTTACGGGGCGAATTTTGGTGGTGCGTTGTTTAACGGCTGTGGTGATGGGATTGCAACCCGTGGCTTGCGCGCCGTGAATTTTGGTATTGGCTTCACCCGCAAGGAGTCCCAATTTTTCAAACTCTTTGATGCCTTTGTAAATTTTGCTGATTAATGAACCGCCTGCCATCGGCACAACGATATTGTCGGGCGCGCGCCAACCGAGTTGTTCGACGATTTCATACCCGAAGGTTTTTGAACCCTCACCATAAAACGGTCGCAAGTTGACATTCACGAATCCCCACGAAAAACGGTCGGCGATTTGGGTGCACAGGCGATTGACATCATCATAATTGCCGCGCACGGCAATCACCCGCGCGCCAAAAATCTGCGTCGCGACCACTTTACTTTTTTCGAGATTATCGGGAATCAGAATGTAAGCCGGGAGTCCTGCGGCAGCCGCTTGTGCAGCAACGGAATTTGCGAGATTGCCCGTTGATGCGCAACCAACCGCCTGCAAGCCGAATTCCCGCGCCTTGTTGATCGCAACCGAAGTCACACGGTCTTTGAACGAAAGCGTGGGCGCGTTGACGCTGTCGTTTTTGATGTAGAGGCGTTCGACGCCAAGCGCCCGCGCCAAACGGTCTGCGCGAATGAGCGGCGTAAAGCCGCTGGCGCGTCCAACGACGGGTTCCTGTTCAAGCGGCAACAGTTCACGATAACGCCAGAGATTTTTTTCTCGTTGTTGAATGATGTCGTGTGAAAGATGGCGGGAAATAGCCTGGTAATCGTAATCGACTTCAAGCGGCGCAAAACATTCTGAGCAACCGGCAATCGGTTCTTTAGGATATATTGCGCCGCATTCGCGACATTGCAGATTTTTGACGAAACTCATATTTGTACTCTCCTTTTCAAAACAAGCAGTTGGCTGATGGCGGATTTGTGTTCAAGGGGTTTACCTCAATTCACCAGACAAAAATAAAAAGCCCCGCGCCAAACATGACGCGGGGCATCGTATAGAGTACACCGGACTGTTTAGCAGTTTTTTACGTGGAGCAAGTTGCCTTAAATCGCCACAAAAAACAGTGCAAAGAACCAAAATGAAAAAGCCCCGCGCTAAACTGCGCGAGGCTTTTAAAATTTCTCTCCGCGGTTTAGCACATTTTTTACGTGGAGCAATTTGCTTAAATCACCACGATGACGTTGAAGGCTCAGAATACTAATTCGCTAAAGTCAAAGTCAAGAAAATTATTTTTATTTTTTAATAAGCCGCCGTAGTTTTATCAAATGATACGATTTTTAAACCGGGCATTCAGCGCCAACCCGGTCTTTCAAACTTCGGTTGCTTCTTTCTTTAAAGTGGTAGCGACGCCAACTTCACCGATAGCCGCTTGCGGATTGTTGATGTAACTTTGCAGTTGTTCGACGAGTCCGGTCTTTAGCCAACGTTTCCCGTCTTCCGCGCGATTCATCTTGTATAGACCGAGGTCGATGTAATAACGCTCAACCGAACGACGCCCCAAACGATAACGCCAATCGACCATGGTAAATAACGGAAACCACGTATAACCTATCACCGGCACGCCTTTTTCGCGCAGTTGTTTTACCGTTTCAACCGACTGTTCAAGCCATTGCGAACGCACTTCATCGCTTCCGAAGGCGCTGGTTTCGGTAATCATCACCGGCGTTTTATAACGCTCATAATAATCTTCAATCAACGAAAAGAAGCCGACGCCATCGTGTTCAATGGCGCGATACGAGAGACGGCCTTTAGGGTCGATATAAATCTGCTGCGTAGACCATTGCGGATAAAAATTCATTCCCAAGACTTCAATGGGAATCGGGTGTTCGGCGATTTCCGCAAGATCGTGCGGCGAAGCGCCCGAACGCAACAACCAGCCATACAGCGGATGGTCGTAGCCGACTTGACCGGTAATCAAATCGAAAAAGAGATAACCGCGTCGCTGATCTTCGATGGCTAAAATTTCCAAATCGTGACGGATGGCGCGACTCAACCCCGTGGCTTCCACCTGCACCATCACCGAATCCGGGTCAATCGCTTTAATCGCATTGACCGTTTTAATCACCCCCTTGACGATTTGCAGCATCACCCGCACATAGCCGCTATCGCCTTTCAAATATGGCGGCCAGGCACCGCGTTTGCCGCACATCAAAGCATTGACCACAGGTTCATTGAGCGGCGTGTAATATTTGACCAGGTGCCGGTAACGTTGCGTGAAAGCACTGACATAATCGGCAACCGCCTGCGGATATTCGTTATTGGCAAATTCACGGCGCAACCAGAACGGACAGCCATAATGCATGAGGTCAACGATTGGCGTGATACCTAACTCTTCAATCAGGTAAGGCAACACTTCATCAATCCAGCGCCAGTCAAATTCGCCGCGCGCCGGTTCAACGCGATACCAGGGCACGCCCCAACGCGCGACCTGCAAACCGCTCTCACGCAAAAGCGCCAAATCTTCGCGCCAATGGTCGTAATGCCCCATTAACTCGTATTCATCAAGCGCCCGATGACCCACTTTGGTCTGCGGCACAAAGGTATCTTCTATGCCGCTCGCCCATATGAAATTCTCCGGCTCCAAGCCTATCTTTACATCACTCATTCTTGCTTGTGATTGATTACCGACTCAAAAAAGCGATTGCCATTCAGAGCCTGTTTCTCCTTCAATTCGTTTGGCAAAAAATATCGACGCCCATACTAAGCAATTATCCGATGGCTGTCACGGCTAATCTATCAACCGCGGGGAAACCCGCTGCGCCCTCCAGTCCGATTCGTTCCGCCAGTACCGGAACCTTAATTTCTCCGATGCTTTGCCCTTCGAGATGGATGGTTAAAAACTTCCCTCGCTTGCGAAAACGAAATTGTTGATAATCGTAAGGGCTAAAATCTACAGGCAGAGAAAAATATTGCGATTCCTGGGCATCCCCATATTGCAATGCCCAGTTTTCACCGGCTTTCAAAAGCCTTAAAACCGCTCCCCCACCGTCACCATCAAGCGCCGGTAGAATGCCATATAAGGGCTGAGTAGGGGATTCGGCACAGGCTTTCAGGTTGACCAGAAGTTCATAATCAATGGGCAAGGGACCCTTGGTAATGATTGAAGACGATGGCTGCCCTGCAAACCGCAGGCTCTTTTCCCGAATCGTCCAACCTGCATCTTGCGAATGGGTCACGTAGTTATAAGCCAGTGGCAGCGCAGACTCTTCCATAAATAAATCATTCCAGCTATGGGTCAAGGAAAAGCCCGCAAAAGCTGCTGCCGTCTCTTCGGTCAGCAAAGCGATAGATAGCGGTTGCAGGCGCACCGGCGCTTGCCAGCGGATGGCATTCTCGTCCATTGAAATATGCACAGCCAAACCATTGACCTCCACGCTTAAAAGGTGAAATGCCCAGCAATTGAAATGCGCGGGCAAGGTAAACTCCTGTTTGCGACGCTCGCCCTCATGGGCATTTAAAGGCAACCATTCGATTTCAACAAGACAATTTGCCGGTCGGATTTTGAAACTCACAACCGTTTCCTCAGAATTATTCAACGCAAAACCATATGCGCCTTTTCTGTCCAGATGCGGTAATAATTTCAATCCCAATTCGGCAATGAAATAAGGCGTTTGGTAACGACAAAGCGCCGTTGCAATTCCCGTATCCACCTCCTGAATCGCTTGTCCATCACGCGCGACCCATTTGCCGCCTTCGCATTGCCATTCAGTTCCCAAATCCACATCGTGATGCACATTAAAATAGTCAATGATCGTCGGCGGATTGGGAGATGGTTGCGGCGTGGTGGTCGCGCCAATCACAAACATGCGTTCGCCAACCCAATCCAGACGGTCTATCGCCAAAACCCGCGCCTGATTATCACTTGACCAGCGATGATACACACAAAACCATTCGCGATTATCGAGTCCGCGAACCACAGAGTTATGACCGGGACCAATGACCCGATGAGGAATGGTTCTGAGTATCGGCAAGGTCTGTTCACCGTCAGCAACTTGTTCCCATTCATCCTCTCTTAGCACGCGGTCACTGACGGCATAACTCACCCCGTAAGTTTTATTCTGCCAATTGCCGCCGCTGAACATTTCGTAATATTTGCCTTTGTGTTCTATGTACATGACAAAAGTTGAGTAACTTGTCGAAACGCAATCTGTTGGAAGCGATCCCAGAGATTGCATAATATGCGCCGCAAATGATTCAAACCAGACCGAAAAATACTCGTCGCCTTCCGCCC